>CAZCEG010000059.1:0-2759 GCA_964497275.1 uncultured Oceanicaulis sp. | reverse complement strand
CGCAGGGTTATGTGCAAAATGCCAGCGATGTGCGCAGCTGGGGCGCAGCGGTGGAAGCCGGTATCCTGCCCGTGGCGCGCGGCATTGCGCTGACGGATGATGATCGGGTGCGCCGCACCATCATCGAACAGCTCATGACCTATCTTACCGCCGATCCGGCGGCCATTGCGCGCCGGGAAGGCATGCCGGTGCCAGAGATCGATCTGCAAGCGCTCGAGACGGCCGGCATTCTCACGCGCACCGGGACCGCGATCCGGATCAATCCCGCTTATCGCCCGCTGGCGCGGCTGGCAGCCGCTGCGTTCGACGCTCATCTGCCGCGCAGTACAGCGCGTCACTCCGTGTCGGTCTAGCCGCAAGGGCTAGTAGATCGGCGGGGCATGCCAGGGCTCGCGAGCCAGCTCTGCCATGTCGCTAGGCAGGACCGGCTTGTACGGGGCGTTGAAGTCAAAGGGCGCATCGCCTTCGCTCCACACATTCACATGCCGGCCGCCGACGAACCGGATCAACATCACACAGCCCCAGCGCGTCCCGAACGGCCCGTGAGGGATGCCGGGCGGGCGCCAGAAATACGCGCCGGGCGCCATGGTGCCGTGCGGGCCGGTCAGCTGCCCATTGATCATGTAGCACTCTTCCACGACCGGGTGATGCTCCTGCGGCCCCTTGCTGCCGGGCGGCTCGGAATGGGGCAGGACCATGGACAGGAAGGTGCGCTCTCCGGTCTGCGGATCAAGGCGCAGATCCTTCCGGCTTATCCCCAGATGGGCTAGCCGGGAGTCGTTAAGTGTCATGTCCCAGGGCGTATGCAGAGCGTCCACGCGCGTAACCGGCAGGGTGTTCCCCTCTCCTGCATGAACAACCGGCTCGCGGTCCAGAAAGGTCAGCGCCACCGCCCCTTGCGGCGCGCTCATGGACCACCGCGTCGTTCCGGCAGGAACATGGCCGTACACATCATGGCTGAAGGTATCGCCATTGAGCTCGATCATGCCATCAAGGACATAGAACTCCTCGGCTGCCTCGATATGCTCAGGCCCTTCGCGGCGCCATCCGGGCGGATAGCGGATCAGGATCGAGCAGGCGCCGTCATCAGGGTCGCGACTGAGAAACTTGAACTCGGCGTCCGGACGCGCCAGCCTTGGTCCGATGCGCTTCCAGGGCAGTACCTGAGCCTGGATAAACTCTATATGCGGACGGTTCAACAAGGCGCGGCTCCCGACAGAAGCGTCACCATGTCCTCCACGACGTGTGCGCGCATGGTCTCGCGCTCCAGATAGGGGTTCATGAAGACACAGCGCAGCACGGTCAGCCCGTCAGCATCGAAATCGCCGCCCCACTGTTCCACATGGCGCGTTATCTGCCCGGCATGGCTGCTCAGGGGAAAGTGCGTCTTGGACAGGGTGAAGCGCCCGCCCTGCACGGACGCCTCGTAAAGCGCCTCGCTGCGGGCATTCACGACGCTTAAGGGTTCACCTGTACGCGCCACTGTGAAACAGGCGATATTGGTATCGCACGGATCCAAAAGACGTAGATCAGGACAGGCTTTCATGGCGGCGTGCATGATCGCACGCCGGGCCTCAACAGCGTTTTCCAGTATGCGGCCGAAACCGTCCGGCGTGAAACCGATGGTTGTGCCCGTCATCCATACCGCTGCAGCGCCGGCCGATGTACGCGAGCCTTCCAGCGTGGCACTCCATAGATCATCGCTGACATGGGCGCGCTCCAGATAGGGCGCCGCAAAGCTGGACACGGCATAGCGCTGTGCATCGCGTACCAGGAACGCCCCGCAGGCATAGGGTGTATACCCCAGTTTGTGGGGGTCGATAGTGATGGAATCTACCCGCCTGATGGCCGCCAGCGCACTTGCCGCCACGTTAGACAGGGCCGTCGCCCCGGCGCCGAGCGTGGACGCGAAAAAGCCGCCATAAGCCGCATCGACATGATGCCAGATGCGCCAGCCGCGCTCCCTCCGCCAGCGCTCCATCAGGTCACAGACACCGTCCACGGGATCGAAATTGCCGGTCTCGGTCGCCCCGGCTACCGAGACGGCAGCAAGTACCGGGCGGCCCTGCGCAGTGGCCTTCTCCACCTCGTGCTCCAGCGCTTTCAGGCACAGGCGCCCCTGCGCATCGAGTCCGACACCGCGGAAGGCCTCTTCGCCGAGGCCGAACACATTGGCCGCCTTGCGCCAGGAAAAATGCTTGTTCTCCGGCACCATCACGACCGGGCCGAGATATTCCCGGCCCGAAGCGCGCGAAATCCTGCGAAAGGTGTCCGCCGGATTACCCGCCACCGCGCTCGCTGCGCGCAGGGCGTCTTCAGGCGGAGCATGGCGCTCGCGAAGGGTATGATAGCGCGGCCAGCCCATATGGGCGGCGGCAAATACGTCCAGCCGTTCGCCTTGCGTCTCGGCCAGCCATAAGGCCAGCGAGAGCCAGTGGTCGAGACGGAAGCGTGCACGCCACACCGCTTCAAAGTTAGCAATGGTTCCGCACGAGGTCATGTGTCCGCGCGCGTGAGCCGGATCGAACCCTATCATGCGCGCCAGCATGGCAATCGCCTCAGCCTCGATCTGGGTGCCGACACGCGACACTTCCTTGGAGGTGTTGTTCGGATTGTGCAGGGTCGCCAGCACATGGCCCAGCAGGGCTGGCATGCTGGCATCCGACACCATGTGCCCGGCATAATGGGGCGAGAAGGTCGCGGTCTCTCCACTCAGCCGTCTGGCAAGCGTCTGCAGGGCGGCATCAATCTGTTCATGC
>CAZCEG010000058.1:0-10049 GCA_964497275.1 uncultured Oceanicaulis sp. | reverse complement strand
CGATCGGCAGATCCAGCGCCGCATAGACGTTGAACTGGTTTTCCGGCGACCGGGTCAGCTGATTGCCGTTATAGGGCAGCACGCCGAGATTGGAGACGGCGTCGGAGGTGTATTGCGCATCGAGATAGGCGTAAGAACCGCCGAACTCGAAATTCTCAGTCGCCCGGAACGCAAACTCCGCCTCGATCCCGCGGATTTCCGCATTGGCGTTCGAGGTCGAGAGCGCGAGGCCCAGAAGCTCGTACACCTGCAGGTCCTGATAGTCGGTGAAGAAGGCGGCGACGTTGAAGATGCCGCGCCCTTCGGCGAAGGTCGATTTCATCCCGACCTCGAAATTGTCGAGGATTTCAGGATCGAGCGGGGTCGTGGCCTGCGCCGCGCTCTGGGCCTGGCTCGGATAAAGGCCGGACTTGTAGCCCCGGTCATAGGACGCATAGAGCATCACATTGTCCGTGGCCCGCCAGTCCAGCGCGAGGCGCCAGGTCGGCTCGGTCCAGCTCTCGCTACCCGACGCGCCATTGGGATAGGCAGTCCCCGGGGGCGGCCCGAGCGGAATGCCCGGGAACGGCCCGCCCGGTGTCTGGTTATCCACGCCGCGCGCAAAGATATCCTTGCTGTCATAGGTCAGGCGTCCGCCGACCGTGAGGTTCAGCGTGTCGGCCAGCGGCCAGGTCATCTGCGCAAACAGCGCCGCTGACTGGTTGGTGGCTTCCTGGAAGAAGGTCACGTCGCCTGACGCAATGGCGGGAAGCGGCGGGAAAGCGTCCACCACGAATCGCTCATTGCGGTCCACCTCCTCGTGGAAGAGATAGAGGCCCGCGACCCAGAACGCGCCATTATCGAGGGTGCGCGACAGGCGGAATTCCTGCGTGAACTGCCAGGCTTCATCTTCGCTGAAGTCATCGACCCCGAGCACGTAGGGCGGAGCGGGAAGACCGCCCAGATCGTCATACCAGCTGAACTCCAGCCGCCGGTAGGAGGTCAGCGAGGTGAAGTCGAGCTCTCCAAAGCTGGTATCGGCTCGCAAGAGGGCACCGAACGTGTCGCGGCTCTGGAAGGTGTCAGGGCTTGAGAAGCTCTGCCGGTCATTCAGCCCGGCCCGGATAGCCCCGATCAGCCCGATAAAGGCCGGATTGGTATTCGGGCCTGGCACCGGAACGCGCGCCTGACCGTCCGTATCGTCCTGAGCGTAATCGGCCTGGGCGAGGAAATTCCAGTTACCCGAATCCCAGCTCACCGAGCCGCGAACGCCCCAGCTGCTCGCGCCGCCGAGATCCGTGCCGGATGGCACGCTTTCAGAATAGCCATCATGGCTCTGATAGAGGAGCGCAAGGCGGCCCGCCGCGCTCGACCCCTCCCCCAGCGGTCCGTTCAATACAGCGCTGAGATGGATGTCGTTATAGTCACCGTAGCCGACCGTCAGCTCAGTGAACTGCGACGCCGCATCAGGGCGCGCCGTGATGATGTTCACCGCGCCGCCAGCCGCGTTGCGGCCGTAGAGCGTGCCTTGCGGACCGCGCAGCACTTCCACCCGCTCAATGTCGAAGAAGCTCAGCGCGCCGCCACCGGCCCGGCCGATATAGACCTCGTCTATCGACACCGCGACGGACGGGTCACCCGCAGCCGAATCGGAGGTGGAGCCGATGCCGCGGATATAAAGTTGCGGCTCGCCGATATTGAAGCGCGTCATTGTGAAGCCGGGCGTCCGGTCAGCAATGCCTTCCACGCCATCGATAGAGGAATCGCGCAAGTCCGCCGCACTGAAAGCCGAAACGGCAATCGGCACATCCTGCACGGACTGTTCGCGCCGCTGCGCGGTGACGGTGATGATGTCGGCAGACTGCGCAATCGCAGTGCCTGCCGAGGCCAGAGCGCCGGTCAGTGCCATCGCACCGACTGAGACGCGCAGCCAGGCCTTGTTACGTGTCATGGGACCTCCCCTGTCCTTGTATGCGCGCTTGGATTTTCTGACCGACGCTGAGTCGCGGCGGGTAGCGCACTGGCACCACAATAACTTCAATAAACGAACTAACTCAAGGTCACTTTTATTAAGAAACTCTCATTTTGGCGCGGTGTGGCCCGTTTACGCCGGGCGGCGCATCTGTACGACGCGAAAGCGGGGCGCGACGAAAGCCAGATCGGTCAGGCTCGCATTGCCCGCAGGGTTAAGCCCCGTGACGTGGTAATCGGAATAGGCGCCCATGAAGTTCATCGGCATGCCCCGGTCGATATTGATGCTGACCGAGGCCCCGGCAGCGATGTAGTGCGGCTCTGCCGCATCGATGAACGCCTCATCCGTGGAATAGAGGTAGGAGGCGATGGCCCCTTGCGTGCGGGCGGTAGCCGTCGCGCGCTGCACGCCTTCCTGCGCGCTCTCCACAGGGATCACGAAGCTGACAGGCCCGAAGCGCTCCTCGCCATAGAACTCCTCATTGGCAGCATCGCATTCGATCAGGACGGGGCTTGCCGTGCGCGCATCAGGGAAATCAGGGTTCGATACCGGCGCGGAATAGCGCAAGATCCGCCCCTCCGCCTCGCCCCTGCGGGTCATCGCGTCCACATTGGCGAGGGTGGCGTCGGCCTGCACGGCGGCGGCGATGGCGGGGCCCAGCTTGTTATCGCCGGAAATCGCGTCCAGAGCCGCTACCAGCGCCTCGACAGCCTCCTCGTAGGGCACCACACCCTCCGGCGTCAGAACCCCTGTACGGGGCAGATACACGTTCTGCGGGGCAGTGCACATCTGGGCGGCAAACGTGGTCATGGCGCGCGCGACCGTGTGAACCGCCTTGCCGAAATCCCTTGCCGAATGGAACACGACCGAATTGCACCCGGCGGTCTCGGTAAAGACCAGCCGTCCGGGGCAGTTGTTCTCGATCCAGGTACCGAAACGCTGCGAGCCGGTATAGTCCACGATGCGGCAATCGGGCTGCTCCAGCAGCTTTATCGTGATCTGGTCCATCGGCTCGTCAGCGGCCAGCAGGACAAGGTTCGGATCATAGCCCGCTCTCTCCAGCACCTCCCGGCAGGTCCGCACAGCCATCGCGACGGGCAGTACGCCGGTCGGGTGCGGCTTCACGATCACCGGATTGCCGGTCATCAGATTGGCCGTCATCGCAGGGTAGGCATTCCACAAGGGGAAAGTCGCGCAGCACACGACCACAGCCGGGCCCAGCGGCACCCGCATGAAGCGCTTTTCCAGCCGGACGGGTTCAGGCTCCAGAAAGCGTTTGGTCCATCGCGCGCTGTCCGGCACATCGTCGAGCGCCTTGAGCGCATAGACCAGCGCCTCCAGCCCCCGGTCTAGCGCATTGGCGCCTGAACCGGAGAAGGCCATCACATAGCCCTGCCCTGCCGTGTGCATGGTGGCGTGCGCGTTCTCGAACGCGTTTTTCTCCATCGCGAACAGCATTTCGGTGACGATGCCTGCGCGCTCTGCGGGGCTTGTCTTCATCCAGCCATCCATCGCCTTGCGGGCGGCAGCAAAGAGCGTGGCCGGATCGGATTTGGGATAGGTGATGCCCAGCGCCTTGCGGGTATAGGGCGAAACCTCCGCCCCGACCGTGCCGATGGTTCCTGGCTGGTCGAGATCAAACGGCTTGCCGAGCTGGGCTTCAAAGCGCGCCTTGCCGCGCACGGGCGCATCCTCGCCATGCAGCTTGCCGCTGGGCGATTCCTTGAACGGGCTCCAGTGATCGCGCGTCCTGACCGCCTTCAGCGCCGCCTCAATCGTCTCGCGGTGTTGGTCGTAAAGCTGCGCGGCATTGGACATGGATGGCTCCCGGCGATCTGATTTCTTTTTGCGAAACGATTGCAAAACCGCGACTCCGCGGTATCGTGCTCCAGACGGTATCTTTATCGAAGTTACCGGGCAACCCGCGATAAGGGCAGGCACGGGTGACCGAGATTTTCATTACCGGAACCGGGATGACCGGGCTTGGCAAGCATATCGGCAGGTCCGTGAAGGATCTGGTGCGTGAGGCCGTGAACGCCGTGCTGGACGATGCCGGCCAGACGCCTGACCGGATCGAAGCGGCCTTCTTTGCCAATACCCGCCAGCCCATGCTGGAGGGGCAGAATGCCGTGCGCGGCGAGATCGCGCTTAGCCCCCTCGGCATTGAAGGCATCAGGATCGTCAACGTGGAAAATGCCTGCGCGTCCGGCTCCTCGGCGGTCGCGCTGGCCGCCTCGATGATCCGCGCTGGCGAGGCGGAAACGGTGCTGGTGGTAGGCGCGGAGAAGATGGTCTTCCCTGACAGGGCAGAGCAGGTGCTGGCGGCCTTCCGGGGCGGTACCGATATCGAGCAGATTGACGAGACAGCGGCGCGCATGGCAGCGCTCGGCAAGGCTCTGATGCCCGAGGGTGCAGGCGAGGCCCCGCGCAGCTTCTTCATGGACATTTATGCCGGCATTGCCCGCGCTCATATGGAGGCCTTTGGCACCACGCGCGAGCAGATCGCCGCTGCCGCTGCCAAGAACCATACCCACGCCGCCCACAATCCGAAGGCACAGTACCGCACGCCCTTCACGGTGGATGAGGTGCTGGCCGACAAGCCGGTGATCTGGCCGCTGACACGCGCCATGTGCGCACCGGTCAGCGATGGCGCTGCCGCCATAATCCTGCAGGCGCAAAGCGCGGTGAAGAACCGCGCCCGCGCTGTCCGGCTCGCCGGGCAGGGCTGGACCACGGCCACGTCCCGCGACATCGCACACTGGGACGCGCATCTGGGAAAACGCGCCGCAGACCTTGCCTGGGAGGCCTCAGGGCTCGGCCCGGCAGACATGGATATCGCCGAGGTGCATGACGCGACGAGCTTTGCCGAACTCCTGCAGATCGAAAATCTGGGCCTGTGCCCTCGAGGGCAAGGCGGGCCGTTCACAGCCTCGGGCGCAACAAGGCTCGGCGGCCGCATCCCGGTGAATGCTGGCGGCGGGCTCGTCGCCAAGGGCCACCCCGTGGGCGCTACCGGCGTGATCCAGATTACAGAGATGTGTGCCCAGCTACGCGGCGAAGCCGGCGCCATGCAGGTGGAAAACGCGCGCGCTGGCGTATGCGAAAATGGCGGCGGTTTCCTCGGCGTCGAGGAGGCTGTGACGCTGGTGACGGTATTGACCCGATGACCCATTTCACCCTCGACACACCGCCGATCAGCCTGTTCTGGGACGCGGTGCGGCACACACCCGATCACGGGGCGGCTTGCGAGTACGATGCGGGCGGGCGCATGTGTGGACGCATCAGCTATTCCGCCCTCGCCGAGCGCGTCAAAAGCCTTGCCGCAGAGCTGGCCTCGCGTTTTGCAGTGGGTACGCGTATCGGCCTTGCTGCCCCCAACACGCTTGATCATCTGGCGGCGTGGCTCGCCATCCAGTCAGCGGGAATGGTCTGGGTGCCCCTGAACCCGAATAATGGCCGCGAGACCAATGCCAAGGCGATTGCCAGGGCAAAGCCTGCCCTGATCCTTGCCAGCACCGAGCAGGCCGCCACCCTCTCCGGCCTGTCTAAGGCCATCGAGCCAATACCGGCAAACCTGCGGCCTGCGCCGGGCTTCGAGCCTGTGCTGCGCACCGCGTCTGATACGATGGCCATCAAGTTCACGGGCGGGTCCACTGGCGAGCCCAAGGGCGTCATCCAGTCCAACCGCTCGGTAATGGCCAATATCATCAACATGGCCGAGCGCTATCCCGCCTCCGGCCCTGTCGTGTTTCTGGCCTGCGCGCCGCTGACCCATGGCGCCTCGCATTTCATCCTGCCGACGCTCGCCTCCGGCGGGCGGCTGGTCCTGACCCACAAGCCTGACCCCAGCCTGCTTCTGCGCCTGATGAGCGAGGAGGCGGTCACCGACAGCTTCATGCCGCCAACCTTGCTCGGACGGCTCGCCACGATGTCTGACAGGCCGGTGCGCGCGCCTGCCTTGCGCCGGATCATTTACGGGGCTGCGCCTCTGCCGGTGGAGCAGTATCAGCGCGCACGCCGCGCCTTTGGAGACCGCATTGCCGGGCTTTACGGGCAGACAGAAGCGCCCATGACCATCGCGGCGATCAACGAGGCGGAGATGGCAAATCCGGCCCTGCAGGCCTCTGTTGGCCGGGCTGGCAGGCTCTCCACGATTGGCGTCGTCGACAAGGAAGGCCGTCCGGCAGGCCCCGGCGAAACGGGCGAGATCGTGGTGCGCGGGCCGCTGGTGATGGACGGGTATCTTGATGACCCGGAGCGCACGGCCTCCACCCTTCGTCGCGGCTGGCTGCACACGGGCGATCTCGGCCATATCGATGCGGACGGCTATGTGTTCCTGACCGGCCGGGCGAGCGACATGATCATCTCTGGCGGGTTCAATATTCACCCGGCTGAGGTGGAACTGGCGCTTGCAGGGCTTCCCGGCGTGGACGAGGTGTGCGCCTTTGCCATGCCCGACCCGCAATGGGGAGAGCGGCTGGAAGTCGCCATAACGGCCATGCCGGGCCACCATCCCAATCCGCAGGTGCTGACGGGCCTTGCCCGTGATCTTCTGGGGCCGGTGAAGACGCCCAAGGCCATCCACGTCATTGCCCGCATGCCGCGCAATCCGGTCGGCAAGGTGACACGCTCTGCCGTTCGTGGTGTGGTTTACCCCTCGCCAGCAGAATCGGGCACCGCCGCCTCGTGACCCTTCCCTCCACCCTCATGCATCATTTCGGCAGCGATGAAGCGCAGCGCCGTTTCTGGGGGCTTCTCGATGCCCGTGTGCTGGAGTTGGGAGGCGGGCGCGCGCGGCTGGAAATCCCGGTGAGCCTGCACTGGCTGAACCTCAATAATGCCGTCCATGGCGGGGCGAGCGCAGGCTGGCTCGATCAGGTGGCAGGCCTGGCTGCGAACACGCTGGCAACGGCGGAGGAGGTCTTCGTTACCGCGACGGCCCACCTCTCCTACCGCCGCCCCTTCGCGCCCGATGACGGCCCGGCACAGGCGGAAGCAGAGGTGACGTCGCGCAATGGCCGCAAGGCGTTTGCATACGCCTCGATCAGGGACCGCCACGGCACCCTCACTCTTGAAGGTGAATTCGTCTTCATTCTTACAGCGCGGCGCGCGCCCTTGCCGCAGGGCGAGTCAGGCAAACGCGATTGATCGTTGGCCCGCGTGGCGCTACGAAATGTCCGGACAACGTCCGTTTGCGGGAGACCCCACCATGCGCCTGATGACACGCCTTGCCATGGCCAGCGCCATCTTCGCCTTCACCGCAGCGTGTGGAGAAAGTGCGCAGGACACGCCCGCACCGGCAGGTCCGCAGCCTCAGACGCATGGCGAAGCTCCGGCAAGCACCGCTAGCCCCGAGGAGGTGCAGGCCATTCTCGCTTCGCTGGGCGAGCCCTACGCTTCAGCCAATCTGGACAATGGCCGCCGCCTGTTCCGGCGGTGCGCCTCCTGCCACACGCTGGGCGATGGCGACCGTCATCTGGTGGGCCCTAACCTGCACGGCATGTTCGGACGTCAAGTCGGCGGCGCTGAAGGCTTCCGGTTTTCACGCGCGCTGGAGGAGGCCGATTTCGTCTGGACCAAGGCCGAACTTGACGAGTGGCTCGCCAATCCGCGCACCTATCTGCCCGGTAACCGGATGAGCTTTGCGGGCCTGCGCAATGAAACCGACCGGAACGACCTGATCGCCTTCCTCGCGGTGGAGACACGCCCGTAAGGCAGGCGCGGCTACTCGGCTGGCTGCTGGATGCCGCCGCCAGAGCCGGGCAGTTCCTGACCGGCTGCCCGCGCTTCCTTGGCCAGCTGACGCGACACCCAGTTAGGCGTCTTGGTGTACTTGCCAAAGACAGCATAGGCGGTCGGCACCACGAACAGGGTGAACAGCGTTGCGACCAGCACGCCTGTAAAGATCACCACGCCAATCGTGATCCGGCTTTCCGAGCCCGGCCCATAAGCCAGCACCAGCGGAAACGCGCCGATGGCGGTGGAAATGCCGGTCATCAGGATCGGGCGGAAGCGCGTGGCGGCAGACTCGATGGTTGCCTCTGCAACGCTCATGCCCTCTTCGCGCAGCTGGTTGGCAAATTCCACGATCAGGATGCCGTTCTTCGCCGCCAGCCCCACCAATATGATCAATCCGATCTGGGAGTAGATGTTCAGCGATGACCCGGCCATGTAGAGGCCGAACAGTCCGCCTGCGACCGCCAGCGGCACGGTCAGCATGATCACCAGAGGCTGGATGAAGCTCTCAAACTGCGCGGCCAGCACCAGGAACACGATCAGGAGCGCCATGCCGAAGGCAAAGAAGATGGCGTTGTTGGACTCCAGGAACTCGCGGGCGGACCCCAGATATTCCGTCGCCATGTCGGCTGGCAGCTCGGAGCGCGCATAGGCGTCGAACCAGTCAATGGCATCGCCCAGCGTGTAGCCGTCGGCGAGCGTTGCCGACACGGTGATCGCGCGCTGCCTGTTGATCCGGTTGCGCCGCTCTGCCTCACCGGTCTCCCTCAAGGTGACCAGGTTGGACAGCGGGATGAGTTCACCCGCGCCGCCGCGCACGAACAGGGTTTCAAGGTCGGAGGTGGTGGCGCGCTGCTCGCGGCGGTTTTCCGCGATTACGTTATAGGCTTCGCCCCGGTCGATGAACTGGCCTACCCGGCGCGAGCCGAGATGGGTCTGCATGGTCCGGCCAATATCGGACACCGACACGCCGAGCGCCGCAGCGCGTTCCCGATCGATATCAACGACCACGCGCGGTGAGGTGGGCTCGTAATCCTTGCGGGCGCGCAACAGGTTCGGATTGGTTTCCTCGATCATGGCGATCAGGCGATCCGCCTCCAGATCGATGGACTCATAATCCGGGCCCTGGATAACGAACTCGATATCGTCGCCGCCACCGCCACCACCACCGAGGGAGGAGCGCATGGAGGCGAAGGCGCGCACGCCCGTCAGCTGACCAAGACGCTGATTGACCTCGTTGATGATTTCCATGCCGGGCCGGCGTTCGCCCCACTGGGCCATCGTACCGACGATGATGCCGCCGGAGAAATCCGACGCGCCGCCACCAAAGCCCGGCACTACGAGCAGGAGACGGGTCAGCTCACCGTTCTCGACATAGTCGAGCAGGATCTCCTCGATCTCGGCGGCCTGACCGGCCGTGTATTCGAAGCTCGATCCGCTGGGGGCGCTGAACCGGCTGAAGAAGTTGCCCCGGTCTTCCGGCGGCGTCAGCTCAGAGGGCAGCTGATTGAACATGAAGGCCGAACCGCCAATAGCTGCCACCAGGAACGGAATGATCAGCCACGGAGTGGCGATCACCATGTCGAGGGAGTCCTTGTAGGCATTGCGCAGCTTGCCGAGACCAATATCGACCCAGCGTGCCGGGCCACGGGTGCCCGTGCTGGGGCGGGCCAGCTTGGAGCTCATCATCGGCGACAGCGTCAGCGCCACAAAGCTGGACAGCACGACAGCGCCGGTAATCGCTACCGCCAGTTCGGTGAAGATGCGGCCGATCAGGCCGGGCAGCACAACAAGCGGCACGAATACGGCAACCAGAGTGGCTGTCGTTGCAATGACCGCAAAGAAGACCTGTCTTGAGCCTTGCAGTGAGGCGAGCATGGGCGGTTCGCCAAGGTCCACGCGCCGCTGGATGTTTTCCATGACCACGATGGAATCGTCCACGACCAGACCGATCGCCAGCACCAGCGCAAGCAGCGTCAGGATGTTGATCGAGAAGCCGAATGCAGCCAGCACCGCAAACGTGCCGATCAGACAGACGGGCACGACGGCAGCCGGAATGATGGCGGCGCGGAAACTGCCTAGGAACAGATATATCACCAGCACGACCAGCGTGGCGGCAACAGCGAGCGTGCGCCAGACCTCATTGATCGACTCGCGGATGAACACCGTATCGTCGGACGCGTTGATGAGACTGATGCCCTGAGGCAGTTGCGGGACGATACGGTCGGTCTCGGCCCGGATGGCATTGGAGACGGCAACGGCGTTGGACCGGCTCTGGCGTACAAAGCCGATACCGATCATGTTCTGGCCATTGCCCCGGAAAAGGGCCCGCTCCTGCTCGGCGGCCAGCTCCACATCGGCC
>CAZCEG010000057.1:0-10083 GCA_964497275.1 uncultured Oceanicaulis sp. | reverse complement strand
ATCAGCGTGGCCGTGGCATCGGAGCAGAACGCGCCGCGCATGCCGGACAGTTCGGACAGCGCGATGGCGGCCTGCATCGCCTTGGCGATGTAGAAGCGCACATTCATGTGCCCCAGCTCATCGCACTCCCAGGCATTGGCATTACCGCGCCACAGCTCTTGCATGGGGATGTCCTCGAAAAATGGTGATGAAGCGTCAGCCTAAGCCGGTTCGCCCCGCCGCGTCATGTACGCAAGGTCAGCGGCAGTCTGCGCAGCGGCCATAATGCTCGATGACAGAGCGTTCGATACGGAAGCCTTCAGGCGCCTCTCCCGACGTGACCTCGCGGTGGGTTTCCAGCACCTTGCTGCATTTCTCGCAGATGAACAGCTCTGCCACGTCGCCATCATGCTGGTGAATGCAGGCCATATAAGCGTTGATCGCCTCCACCCGGTGGGCAAGCCCGGCCTGGGTCAGAAAGTCGAGCGCGCGATAGACGGTAGGCGGCTGAGCGCTGCCATCGGGCTTGAGGGTTGCCAGCAGGTCATAGGCCTTCACCGGGCCGTCGGCTTCCAGCAGCAATTCCAGAACCCGGCGGCGCAAGGGCGTCAGTGACAGCCCCTTTGCCGCGCAAAGAGCCTCCGCCGTTTCAAGCTGTGAATCAGTGCTTGCGTGCGTGTGTCCCATAAGCCTCACCGATACAGCGATCTCCGCAAAAGTGCGAGCGTTTCTGCAGGTGACCGCAGCGGGCGGGTTGTCACGCTCACAACGTAATAATATGACGTTGCGCAACATTATAACAGTGCGCTGGGTGCCAGAGGGCCGCAGCGCCATCAACAGACCGTCCCGGGAGCTCTCATGTCCTATATGCGCCACTCGCTTTTCCTTGCTTCCAGCGCCGCGGCCCTGCTGGCCGCCACTGGCCTTGCCGCAGCCGAGACGGTCGGCGATGCAGAAACGATTGACGACAATGTCGAGACGATTGTCATCACCTCGTCGGCGCTGGCGGTGGAGCGGGGGTCGGTCACCGGTTCGGTGGACGTACTTAACCGCGATGAGCTGATCCGCGACATGTCCGGCAATATCGCCCAGACGCTGGAGCGGCTGCCGGGGGTATCCACGACGTTCTTCGGTCCTGCCTCGGGCCGTCCGGTCATCCGGGGGCTGGGTGCGGAGCGCGTCCGTATTCTCATCAACGGCCTTGACGGGCTTGATGCGTCCTCCTCCAGCCCGGACCACGCTGTTGCCATCGATATTCCCGGCGCGACGGGTGTGGAAGTGCTGCGCGGCCCGGCCGCTATCGGCTATGGCGGGGGCGCGATTGGCGGCGTCGTCAACGTCTTCGATGGGCGTATCCCTGAAACCATGCCGGAAACGCCTGTCTTCGGCGAAATCTACCTTGGCGCGACGTCCGGCAATGAGGGCCGCGAAGGGTTTGTGCGCGCGGGTGTCGTCTGGGGCGAGCTAGTGGCGCAGGCTGAGTATCAGCGTCGTCAGGCAGGGTTTTACGATATTCCGGGCTTTGCAGAGTCGGCACGCCTGCGCGCGATGGAAGACGATCATGATCATGACGATGACGATCACGACGATGATCACGACGACCATGACCATGAGGAAGAGGCCTTTGGCTTTGCTCCTGATACCGATTTCGTTTTCGAGACCGGTTCGGTTGGCGCATCCATTGTCGGTCAGTGGGGTTTTGTCGGCTTGGGTGTGAAACGCACCGAGGCCGAATACGGCATACCCGGTCACGCCCACGAGCACGGGGATGACGATCACGATGATGACCACGACGACCACGACGATCACGATGACCACGACCACGAAGACGAAGCGCCGCGTCTGGTCATGGAGCAGACCCGCGTCGATCTGCGCGGCGAAATTGCGCTCGACGGCTTTTTCAACCGCGTCCGCTGGTCGGTGGCTTATGCCGATTACGTTCACGCGGAAATCGAGGGCGACGAGCAGACCATTTTCGACAAGGAGGGCTTTGAGGCCCGTGTCGAACTGCGCCACGGCCATGGCGCGCAGCGTCAGGGCGCCTGGGGCGCGCAGTTCCTGACGCAGGATTTCGAGGCTGTGGGCGATGAGGCCTTCATCGAGGCTGTGACGACGCAGGACTTTGGCGCCTTTGCTACCGAGCGCTGGGACTTTGACAGCTGGGGTGTCGAAATCGGCGCACGCGCCGATACCCGCGAGCTGACCGCGCAGGCAGCCAGCCGCCGGTTCAACTCCATCTCCGCATCGGGCGCGGTATTCGTCCGACCGGCTGAAGGCTGGTTCCTTGCCGGCACGCTCTCCCGGTCCGAACGCGCTCCGAGTGATGTTGAAGTCTTTGCAAATGGTCCGCACTTGGCCACGCAGGCCTTCGAGGTCGGCAATCTTGATCTCTCGACCGAGATCGCCTGGTCGCTTGAGGGCACCGCGCGATATACGGCGCCGGGCGGCATGCGGGCCGAGGCGTCAGTCTTCTATGCCGATTTTGACGGCTTCATCGAGCTCTTCCCGACGGGTGCTGAGGAAGACGGCCTGCCAGTCTTCGAATACCGCCAGGAAGATGTGCGTCTGTACGGGTTTGAAGCCCGGGTGAGTGCGCCGCTCTTCATGCTGTCCGGCTTCGAGTTTACCGGTGAAGCCAGCGTGGACCTTGTCCGCGGCGAGATTTCGGGCGGCGGCAATCTTCCGCGCATCTCTCCCATGTCGGGCACCGTTTCCGTGACCGCGGACAATGGTCCGTTATCGCTGCGCACCGAGGCGCGCTTTGTTGCCGAACAGACGCGTGTGTTCCAGAACGAACTGCCGACCGACGGATACACCTTGCTTAATGCGGATGCCCGCTGGCGTCCGTTCGCAGACCGCGATGTCCAGCTGCTCCTCGGCGTTCGCAATATCACCGATGAAGAAGGCCGGATCCATTCCTCCTTCCTGAAGGACTTCATCCCGCTGCCCGGGCGGAGTGTCCGCCTTGCCCTGTCCTCGCGCTTCTAGCGATAGCAGCGGTACAGCCCTTGCAGCCCCGCACCGGTAACGTGCGGGGCTGTGTTGCGTTGGCACAAAGCGTCCGCTAACAAGCCTTGAACCATTTTAAGGGGAAATATCCATGGCTGATGCCGCTACCGGCGCGCCCCAAATCCAGGGCACACTGCCGCTTTACAAGAAGCCCGAGCCGCTCAACGTGCAGACCCACAAGGGTATGGGCCTGAAGTATGGTGATCGTCCGTTCGACTTCCTGAACGAGACCCATTTTGTGCCCCTGACGGTCGGCGAGTTCGCGCAGGCCTGCGGCGTCTACCCGATCATCTTCCTCGGTAATGCGCGCTTGCCGGTTGCCGTGATGGGCCTCCAGCAGGGTTCCAACCTGTTTGTTGACCCTGCCACCGGCAATTTCGAGCAATATGCTTACCTGCCAGCCTTCGTGCGCCGTTATCCGTTTGTGGCTGCCGTGCACACGGACGAAAAAGAGCGCTTTACGCTGTGCGTGGATGCTGGCTCGCACCTGATGTCAAAAGATCCCGAGCAGCCCTTCTTTGACGAGAAGGGTCAGCTGACGCCGTTCGTCCAGAACGCGATGGAATATGTCCAGCGCTTCGAGACCGACGCAATCAATACCGGGCGCATGGTGGACCAGTTCAAGGAACTGGACCTGTTCGAAGAGCAGACGACCAACTTCCAGCCGCGCGATCCGCAAGGCCGTCCTGTCGGCGAGCCGCAACCCATTGCGTCCTACTGGGGTATCTCCCACGAGAAGCTGCGAGCCTTGCCTGCCGATAAGCTGGCAAAGCTGCGGGACGACACGACGCTTGGCGCGATTTATGCGCACATGCTGTCCATGGCGCGCTGGGAGAATATCATCGCGCGCGCCGCAGTCCGTCAGAGCGGCCAGTTTGAGCGGGGCCAGCCGGGCGTGACGCCGCCTCCGCCAGAAGCCTGAGACGGGCCGAACTGATCAGGTTAGGAAACGGCAGCCCTTGGGCTGCCGTTTTTCTTGGTGGTGCTCGAGGGCGTTCACAACCCTGTCATCGCGCTCGCTAGTCGCTGGCTTGCTGTCTATATCGTTGCGGGTACGCGCGTCGTACGGAACGCCTTTGCGAACCTTGCGTTAGCGCCAGAGCAGAATGAGCCGGGAGACGATGGCGTGCTGAGAGTTTGCGTAGCGATGATCGCTTGTCTGCTTGCAGGCATTCTCCCGTCAGCGGCTTTTGCGCAGGCCAGTTCCGGCCCAATGGTCGATGCCAGTCTTGTGAGCGACCGCGTGTCGGTGGCGCCCGGCGAGACCTTCCATCTTGCCCTGCATCAGGAAATCACCCCGCACTGGCACACCTACTGGCGCAATCCCGGCGATTCCGGGGAGGCAACGCGGCTCTATCTCGATCTGCCTGAAGGCTGGACGGTCGGTGAGATGGTGTGGCCTGCGCCCTCCACCTACCGGCTCGGCCCGCTGACCAATTATGGCTATGAGGACGCGGTCACCCTGCCAGTGCCCGTGACGGTGCCGGCCAATGCCGAACCGGGACGGGTAACGATCACGGGCGAAGGCACCTGGCTTGTCTGCGAAGATATCTGCATCCCGGAAGATGCGGCCTTCGAGATCACGCTGGACATCGGCGAGAGCACAGACAATGTCGAGGGTGCCCGGCTTATCCAGCGTGCTTTTGCCCTCGCGCCGGAACGCGATGTGCCCATGGAGGCAGGCCTTACGCGCGAGGACGGCAAGCTGATCCTTACGCTTGCCGGCGATGCGCTGTCGGCCCGCCCGGACGCGATCCGCGCGCTCTATTTCTTCCCGCATGATGGCGGCGTCGTGGACCACAATGCTGCCCAGCCATCGCGTCTTGAGAACGGATTGGCCCGGCTCGACCTGACGCCCGGCTTCCTTACCCGCAACGCGGTCAATTCCGACTACGCTGGCGCTCTGTCGTTCGAGCAGCGCGTGGGCAGTCGCTGGGAGCGCCGCGTCATCGAGGTGACGGCGATAGCGGGAGAGCAGGTCAACGATCTGGCGGCGCCCGCGCCTGTTGCTGCACAGGCTGGCGGCGGCGGAACAGCAGGCGGCCCGCCCGCGCCCGCCATGGCTTTCTGGCAGGCAGCTCTGTTTGCGCTTGTTGGCGGTCTCATCCTGAACCTGATGCCGTGTGTCTTCCCGATCCTGTCGATGAAGGCGCTTACTATCGTGAACAAGCGCGGAGCCGACAGGGGACATGCGCGCGAGCTGGGCCTGATCTTCGGGGCTGGTGTCGTGCTGACCTTCGTGGCGCTCGGCGGCGCAGTCCTCGCTCTGCGGTCGCTCGGCGAGGCAGAAATGTGGGGCTTCCAGCTGCAGGAGCCGTGGGTGGTCGCCGGCCTTGCCGCGCTGATGTTCCTGATCGGCCTTAACTTCCTCGGCTTTTTCGAGATCGGCACTTCCCTTCAGGGCGTCGGCAGCAATGTGCGCGATGACGGGCGGTCCGGTGCCTTCCTGACCGGCGTTCTCGCTGTCTTTGTAGCGGCGCCGTGCCTTGCGCCCGTTATGGCCAGTGCGCTGGCCTTCGCGCTGGCACAGCCGCCTCTGGCGTCGCTGACCATTTTCGCCTTCCTCGGTGTGGGCCTTGCGCTTCCGTTCGTGATCGTCAGCTTCGAGCCGCGCCTTCTGGGTTTCCTGCCAAAGCCCGGCCCGTGGATGGAGCGGTTCAAGCAATTTCTTGCCTTCCCGATGTTTGCGACTGCGATCTGGCTGGTCTGGGTCTTGAGCGTGCAGACGGGCGCGCAAGGCGTGCTGTGGGTGCTTGGCCTCTTCCTCGCGATCGGATTTGCGGTCTGGGCGCTGCGCATGAGCGGGCTTTTCGCGCGGGTAGCCGGTATCGCCGCGATACTTCTGGCCGCCGGCGCGCTGTGGACGACAGCGGGTCTGCAACCGGCTGCGATAGCGGCAGGCAGTGGCGAGTATGAGGAGTGGAGCCCGGCGCGCGTCGAGGAACTACGCGCAGAAGGCCGTGCCGTCTTTGTCGACTTTACAGCGGCCTGGTGCGTTACCTGCCAGGTCAACAAGCTTGGCGCGCTGGCCGATCCGCGAGTGCGGTCAGCCTTTGCCGAGAACGATGTCGCGCTCCTGCGGGCCGACTTCACCAATCGCGACAGTGTGATCGCGGATACACTCGCCCAGTACGGTGCACCCGGTGTACCTTTCTACCTGATGTACCCGGCCAATGGAGGGGAACCGGAAATCCTCCCCCCCCTCCTGACCGAGCCCATCATGGTCCGTGCCGTGCAGGCAGCCGTACGAGACTGAACGACAGTAGAAGCCTGACCCCTTGATCGAGGAGACTTCCTGCCATGAAATTTTCCCGCCGCACTTTCGCGCTGACCGCCAGCCTGCTGGCCGCCGGTGCACTCAGCTTTGGTGCCGCCCATGCCGAGCCGGTTATCGGCGAGCGTGCGCCTGATTTCACCGCCACCACCGCCAGCGGTGAAACCGTGTCGCTTGCTGATTTCGCGGGCCAGACGGTCATGCTGGAATGGACCAATCATGACTGCCCGTTCGTGGTGCGCCACTATCAGGGCAATATGCAGGGCCTGCAGGCCGAAGCCGCTGAAAACGGTGTGGTGTGGATCCAGGTGATCTCTTCTGCTCCGGGTGAGCAGGGCTATGTCAGCGCCGAGCGCGCGCTGGAGCTGAACGAAGAGCGCGGCGCGAACGTGGCTCATGTCTTCATGGACCCGGAAGGCGTGATCGGCCGGGCATATGACGCGCGCACCACCCCGCACATGTACGTCATCGATGGCGAAGGCGTGCTGCGCTATAATGGCGGTATTGATGATCAGCCGCGCCCGCGCGCTGGCGATCCGGCTCCGATCCCCTATGCCCAGAACGCGCTGAACGCTGTTCTGGCTGGCGGTGAGGTCGAGCTGACCGAGACCCAGCCCTATGGCTGCAACGTGAAATACGCCAACGAGGCGTAATCCACGTATCTGACCTGTTTCAGGTGACAGACCCCGGTCCGGCAACGGACCGGGGTTTTTGTCAGCTATCCCGCGCAGGCGGCCAGGTGGGCGGAGGCTACTGAGGCACTGTCAGATCAGCCAGCCTGTAGCTTGTGCTACGGCCACCGCCCGGATTTTGGGTCAGGATGCCGCCAGCAAGCAGGTCTGATATGTCGCGATAGGCCGTATCGTTCGAACATTTCGCAAGCTTGGCATACTTTGAAGTGGTCAACTGGCCACTCCATCCGTTTTCCAATATCCGCTGGATAACCAGACGCTGCCGGTCATTTATGGGGTGGTGACTGATTTTCTGCCAGAGATTGGCCTTGTACAGCACCGTTTCTAGCGTCGCTTCAGCCCGGTCGAAGGCCCTGCCCAGACAATCGAGAAACCAGTCCAGCCATTTGGTAATGTCCAGTCCGTTGCGCTGCTGCGCTTCGAGCTGGTCATAATACGCTTTCCGCTCCGTCTCGATCTGTGCGGACATGCTGTAGAACCGCTCTGCGCTGCTATCGGCTCGCGCCAGTGACATGTCCGCAATTGCCCGGGCAATCCGGCCATTTCCATCTTCGAACGGATGGATGGTGACAAACCAGAAGTGCGCAATTCCGGCTTTCAGTACCGGATCGATCAAAGACGCTGGCGCGTTGAACCAATCGAAAAAGGCCGCCATTTCAGCATCAACGCGATTGGCGTGCGGCGCCTCGAAATGAACCGTCTCCCGGCCGTATGGCCCGGAGACTACCTGCATCGGCCCGGTGGCTGCCGTCCGCCATCCCCCCGTGATTATTCTTTGAATACCGTTTCGGCCGGTGGGGAACAGCGCGGCGTGCCAGTCGAATAGCCGTTCCGCGGTGAGCGGAGCTGCGAAATTTCGCGTGGCATCGAGCATCATTTCAACGATGCCATCAACGTTGCGGCCTGACGTGACAAGGCCGCCTGCATCCAGTCCTAGCCGACGGGCAAGGGAGGAGCGAACTTCGTCCCGGTTCAGTGTCTCGCCTTCAATCGCCGAGGATTTGACGACATCTTCTGTCAGGGTGCCGAGATTTGCTTCCTGCCGGAGATCGAGACCCAGACCTTGCATCCGGCCGATCAGCAGCCCCTCTCGATAGCGCAGCGCAGCAAGCCGGGAGGCAAGCGTATCGTAGTCCCAATGCAGGTTGGGCCAGTTCGGATTTTCGTGGATAAAGGGCATTTTTCACCGCATTTTCTGCGGCGATTATAAGCTTGGAACCCAGGCGATGCAACATTCCCCGCAAGAAGTGCGGTGAAAAAACCGTCATTCACCGCAAGGTGGCCCGGAAGCCAGCTAGCCCGCGCAGGCGGGCGGAAAGCTATTGGCCGGGCTTTCAATGTCCAGTTCGCCGGCAAAAATCACGGCGTGGGAGAAAAGCTCGGCGAGGCTTGCATATTCGCGGGCGCGGGCTTCACCAGTGCTGGCGGTGGTCAGCGCCTGCGCGCGTGCCTCCACATCGGCGGCCATGCCGCGGAAAATGCAAGGAAGGTCCACAGGGCCATCATGTGCCTGGATCCAGTCGGCCAGCGCGCGGGCATCACGGGAAAATTGCGCGGTGTGGGTGAGGAAATCCTCGCTGGCTGCTTCTTCACCCTGCGCTTCGGCTTCGGTCTGAAGGCCTTGAGCAAAGCTGATGAAGGCCTCTGGCTGGTCCGCGCTCGCCGGAGCGGCAAGGCCCGCCAGCAGGAAAAGGGCCGCGATGAGGGCATGAATGCGCTGCATTGGAACACTGGCCTTTCTGTGCGCTGTCGCTAGCTCTGACGCATGCAAGGCGCGGGCCGCTTGATCGCGTGGCCCCTAAAGGCTAAGCCCGGCCTCCTTTCAGGATCGTTCCGACTTACCAGCAATGGATGCGCCCGATGGCCAAAGAAAAGAGCTTCCGTCCCAAGGCGCGCCGCCCGCGTGGGTTCGAGGACCGGGCCGCCCATGTGATCCGCGCCGAGCGGGCGCTGGTGAGCGCTGCCTCTGCCGTCTATGAGCGCTGGGGCTTTGAGCCGCTGGAAACGCCTGCTTTTGAGTATGCTGATGCGCTGGGCAAATTCCTGCCCGATGAGGACCGTCCGAATGAAGGCGTGTTCGCCATGCAGGATGATGACGGCCAGTGGATGGCGCTGCGCTATGATCTGACGGCCCCGCTCGCACGTTTTGCGGCGGAGGGCTTTCAGGATCTCGTCAAACCCTATCGCCGCTACCAGTTTGGCGAGGTGTGGCGCAATGAGAAGCCGGGGCCGGGCCGCTTCCGCCAGTTCGTCCAGTGCGACGCGGATAATGTCGGCGCAGCCGGGCCTGCCGCCGATGCGGAGATGATCGCGCTTGCCGCAGAAGTGATGCGCGCAGCCGGACTGAAAGACAGCGAGTTCGTCATCCGCGTGAATGATCGCCGCCTGCTCGACGGTGTGCTGGAAAGCCTCGGGTCCGCTGACGACACCCGCCGCATGCGCGTCTTGCGCGCTATCGACAAGCTGGACCGGCTGGGCCTTGAGGGCGTGGAGCTTCTGCTCGGCAAGGGCCGCAAGGATGAGAGCGGCGATTTCACGGAAGGGGCGGGGCTCGACGAGGCGGGCTGCGCGCGCGTGCTCGGCTTCCTTGAAGCCTCCAAAGCGGGCGGCACCCGCGCGGACGTGACGGCGCGTCTTGCAGGCAGCGCAGGCGACACGATCGCGAAGGCGGGCGTCGAGGCGCTGGACGAAATCAACGCCATCCTCACCGCTCTCGGCATCCCCGAAGAGCTGGCCGTGTTTGATCCGTCGGTCGTCCGCGGGCTCGGCTATTACACAGGTCCGGTCTTCGAGACCGAGCTTCTGGCGACACCCACCTATCCCGATGGCAGCCCGATGCAGTTCGGCTCGGTCGCCTCCGGCGGGCGCTATGATGATCTCGTCGCGCGCTTTACCGGCCAGCAGGTTCCCGCAACGGGATTCAGTTTCGGGGTCAGCCGGTTTGCCGCCGCGCTTTCGGCGCTGGGCAAGCTGGAAGGGGCCGATTCGGCGCCTCTGGTGGTCGTCATCGCGGCGGACCGCAGCCAGATGGCGGACTATTTCGCGATGGCTGCAGACCTGCGCAGCGCGGGCCTTCGCGCGGAAGCCTTTACCGGCAATGGCAATATGGGCAAGCCGCTGAAATACGCG
>CAZCEG010000056.1:0-10090 GCA_964497275.1 uncultured Oceanicaulis sp. | reverse complement strand
GCCGATCCAGCCTGCCGCCGACTGGAAGGCGGTCGGAACACTGGCGAAGAATGTCATCGGCCGCATCGTCCTGCCGCTTGAGCGCGGGTTCGCGACCGAAAACCTCGCCATCGTGTCCGAGCAGGACATTCTGGGCGACCGCCTCGCCAAGCGGGCCAAGCGCCGCAAGAATGCCGACGTGATCGCGGAGGCGGGCAGCCTCTCTCCGGGTGATCTGGTGATCCACGCTGATCACGGGCTCGGCCGCTATATGGGCCTGAAGACGCTGACGGTGCAGGACGCCCCGCACGATTGTCTGGAACTGGAATATGCAGGGGAGGCCCGGCTTTTCCTGCCGGTGGAAAATATCGAGCTGCTCTCGCGCTATGGCAATGACAGCGAGACAGCACAGCTGGACAAGCTTGGCGGGGTCGCCTGGCAGGCACGCAAGGCGAAAGCGAAAAAGCGCCTGCGCGACATGGCAGACGAGCTGATCCGCATTGCGGCGGCGCGCAATGCCCGCGAAGGCGTGGTGATCGAGCCGCCGGCAGGCCTCTATGACGAGTTTGCCGCCCGCTTCCCTTACGCGGAAACTGAAGACCAGCTGGCCGCCATCGAGGACGTGTTCAGCGATCTGGCGCGCGGCCGGCCGATGGACCGGCTGATCTGCGGCGATGTGGGCTTTGGCAAGACCGAGGTTGCCTTACGCGCAGCCTTTATCACCGCGATGAGCGGCAAGCAGGTGGCCGTCGTTGCGCCGACAACGCTGCTCGCCCGCCAGCACTTCAACACCTTCTCCGAACGCTTCAAGGGCTGGCCGGTGAAGGTGCGCCAGCTCTCGCGCCTTGTCCCCGCCAAGCAGGCTGCCGAGACCCGCAAGGAGCTGGAGGAGGGGCGCTGCGAGATCATTGTGGGCACGCACGCACTGCTCGCCAAATCGATCAAATTCTCCGATCTCGGCCTTCTGGTGATCGATGAGGAGCAGCATTTCGGCGTGAAGCACAAGGAGCGCCTGAAAGAGCTGCGTACCGATGTGCACGTGCTGACCCTGACGGCCACACCCATCCCGCGCACGCTGCAGCTGGCGATGAGCGGGATACGCGATCTCTCGATCATCGCCACCCCGCCCGTCGACCGGCTGGCGGTACGCACCTATGTCGCGCCGTTCGATCCGGTGACCGTGCGCGAGGCACTACTGCGCGAGAAATACCGGGGCGGGCAGAGCTTCTTCGTGGTGCCGCGTATCGCAGACCTTGAAGACACGGCCGAATTCCTGCGCGAAGCCGTGCCGGAAGTGACCTTCGCCACCGCGAACGGCCAGATGGCGGCAGGGGCGCTGGAAGACATCATGACCGCCTTCTATGAGGGGCGGTATGATGTGCTTCTCTCCACCACGATTGTGGAATCCGGCATCGACATCCCGACCGCGAACACGCTTGTCGTCCACCGGGCAGACAGGTTTGGCCTCGCCCAGCTTTACCAGCTGCGCGGGCGGGTAGGGCGCTCCAAGGCGCGCGCCTATGCGTATCTGACCACCCCCGCACGCGAGAAGATCACCGAAGGCGCAGAGAAGCGGCTCAAAGTGCTGCAATCGCTTGATAGCCTCGGTGCAGGCTTCACCCTTGCAAGCCACGATCTGGACTTGCGCGGCGGCGGCAATCTCCTGGGCGAAGAACAGTCCGGCCACATCAAGGATGTCGGCGTTGAGCTCTATCAGGCCATGCTGGAAGAGGCGGTAGCGAGCCTGCGCGAAGATGGCCCTGCGCTGGATGAAGGCGACTGGTCCCCGCAGATCAATACCGGCGCAGCCGTGCTGATCCCGGAATACTATGTTCCAGATCTCGATGTACGCATGGGGCTTTACCGGCGTTTGTCAAAGCTCGACACGAAGCAGGAACGCGAGGCCTTTGCCGCCGAGCTGATCGACCGGTTCGGGCCGCTGCCTGATGAGGTGGAGAGCCTGATGCAGGTCGTCGCCATCAAGGCGCTGTGCAAGCGCGCAGGCATCGCCAAGCTCGATGCCGGGCCGAAGGGGGCGGTTGCCACATTCCGCGATCACGCCTTCAAGGATCCGATGGCGCTGATCGAGCTGATGAACCGCCGCCCGGCCGACTACAAGCTGCGGCCGGACAATACGATGGTGCTGCGGGGCGAGTTTGATGACGTGGCGGCGCGCCTGAAGGGGATACAGCGCCTTGTCGGCCCGATTGCGGATGCTGCCAATAGGGGCCAGCAGGCCGCGTAGATCAGACCGCTGCCATTGCGCTTTCGCGGCCCCGAACGGTCTCGAACGCCCGCGCGATCAGCGCCGCAGACGTATCGCCGGGCCTTGCCTCGGCCACGTCATGGCGCAGGCTGACCCGGAAGGGGGTGTGCGGATCGGCGCCTTCATAGGCGGTGCACTCGGCTATGGCGGCCACGCGCGCGGCGACCACCTGCGCATTCGCCGCCGACGTATCCGGCAGGGCAAGATAGAAGCGCGAGGCGTTCACCCGCACGGCAAGGTCTTCGGCCCGCACACAATGGCGCAGCATGGAGGCAAACTGGTTCAGCGCGCTTGAGGCATGGCTGGAATAGCCAGTGCGCTCGAACGGTGTCACAGCCTCCAGTGCGATCAGGGATAGGGTGAGGCCGCGCTGGCGCGATAGCTGGATGAGGCTTGCAAGGTGGCGATTGCCAAACGCCTCGTTGAAAAGATCCGTCTCGCTGTCGAGAACACCCGATACGCGGCAGGACTCCAGCAGCCCCTTGGACACACGGCGCCGGCGGCGTTCATGGGCGAGCGCATTGATCCGCTCGGCCAGTTCGGCGCCCAAAAGCGAGGCCGGCAATATGTCAGATGCGCCGCGTGCAAACGCTTCGTCGGCGGCCTGATACACGTCCTCATGGCTGATTAGGACCGTGGGCGTGTGATAGAGGCGCGTATTGCGGCGCATCGCTGAACACACCGTGTGGGCGATATCGGGTTTGGGCCTGGTGTTCAGCACCACCGCGTCAAAGGCGCGCTCATGCAGGTAATCGAAGGCGTTGAAGGTGGAAAATGCCGCGACCAGCTCAGTATCGCCTGCATCCAGCGCATGTTTCAGGCGCAGGAAGAAGGGATCTGGCGGCCCGGCATAGAGCACGGCCACGGGGCCGGTTCTCGGCTCCATTCCGGGCAGCACGTGCCCTGACTCGCCGAGGTCGTTGAGGCGCACCCGCGCCGTGTCCTCCAGAACGCCAAGCCGGAGCAGAGACCGCACCCGCGCCGCAATCTGGATGGGGTGGGCTGGCGGAATGATGACAGCGCCAGCGCCATCAAAGGCGCCTGCAAGCGAGACGACAGCGCGGGCTTTGGCACACAGCTCAACCGGCAAGGGCTCGAGCGCGACCAGCGCATCGACCGCCTCATTGTCAAAGGCGCGCACGGCATCCTGGGTAAGGCAGGGACGGGCGGAAAGCCCAAGCCCGCATAGCTCGGACGCGATTTCACCGGCTGGTTCAGCCGGTCCGCAAACCAAAAGCGTCACGGCGCGTCCCATCCGCTCCCCCGCGCTGACAGAGCCGCCATTGTGTCGCTGTAATTTCAGTGTCACAACCCGCTTTCCTTCATTTCGACGGCTTTTCCGCGACCGGAGTCATCTCGCATGAACGCACAAGGCCCTTTGCGTGGGGTTAAAGTCATTGAATTTGTTGGGCTGGGGCCTGCACCTTTTGCAGCAATGCTGCTGAGCGATCTGGGTGCAGATGTTATCCGGATCGATCGTCCGGGCGCCCATGGAGGCGGTCCGCAAGAGGTGCTGGCGCGCGGCCGGCGCTCTGCCGCCTTCAATCTGAAAAATCCCGATGCTGTCGAGGCCTGCCTCAAACTGATCAGCCGCGCGGACATCGTGCTGGAGGGGTATCGCCCCGGCGTGATGGAAAGGCTGGGTCTTGGCCCTGATGTGGCGCTGAAGCGCAATCCGGCGCTGGTTTATGGCCGCATGACGGGCTGGGGCCAGCACGGGCCGCTCGCCCACGCCGCAGGCCACGACATCAACTATATCGCGCTCACTGGCGCGCTGGAGGGCATGGGCACGCCGCAAAGCCCCGCCATTCCGCTCAATCTGGTTGGCGATTTTGGTGGTGGCTCGCTCTATCTCGCCTTCGGGGTGCTGGCAGCACTGACCCATGCGCGCGCCACAGGCGAGGGGCAGGTGGTTGATGCGGCCATCGTGGACGGCGCGACCTCGCTGATGGCGGCGATCCACCAGCTTCAGGCAATGGGCGTATGGAACAAGGGCAGGGGGGAAAACCTTCTTGATGGAGGCGCCCCTTTCTACGGCACGTACAGGTGCGCGTGCGGCAGGTTCATCTCCATCGGCCCGCTGGAGCCGGAGTTTTATGCACTGCTGCTGGAAAAGCTGGAGATGACGGATGATCCGGTGATGGCAAACCCGTATGATGAAAGCCAATGGCCCGGCCAGCGCGAACGCCTGACCAACGCCTTTGCCAGCCGGACGCGCGAGGAATGGACCACGCTGCTGGAGGGGACGGACACGTGCTTTGCCCCTGTGCTGAGCACGGCGGAAGCCGCTGTTCACCCGCACATGGCAGAGCGCGGCGTGTTCACCGAAGTTGAAGGCGTCCGCCAGGCCGCGCCCGCGCCGCGCTTTTCACGGACGCCCGGGGCCATTCAGGGACCAGCGCCCAGACCGGGCGCCGACACGAACGCCATTCTCGCCGACTGGGGCTTCGGCGCGGATGACATAAAGGCCCTCGCCGCAAGCGGGGCCCTCGGCCGCCAGAGCTGACCGAACGCCACACCAGAGGTGGAATGCCGTGCTGAAGGAGATCGCAGAGCAGGGCCGGGCGCTAGGCGACGCCGTCATGCGCATCGGCCCGATTGCGATCCCGGTGCGGGCCATCAACCGGATACTCCAGCGTGAGGTGATGCTCTATGCGGGCGGAGCCTCCTTCTTCGCGCTGCTCGGCCTGTTTCCCGCCTTTGCGGTTCTCGCCTCGATCTATGGCCTCGTCCATGAGGAAGCGGAAGCCTACAGGCAGGTGCAGCGCGTGGCGGAGCTGCTGCCGCCAGATGTCGGCCAGTTCATGATGAACCAGCTCTCCCTGCTGACGGCAACATCGAGCGCCGTGCTGACCATTCAGGGTGCCATCGCCCTGATGATCGCCCTGTTCGCCGCATCGCGCGGCACCAAGGCGGTGATTACCGGCCTGAATGCGATTGCAGGGCGCGAAGGGCTGCGGTCTATCGTCCGGTTCAATATCGTTGCCGTGCTGGCGGTGCTTATAGGGATCGGGCTTCTCATTGCGGCTAATCTGACCCTGATTGCCGTCCCGGCCGTGATCCTGCCTTTGCTGGAACGGCTTGGGCTGGACGGCAGCGAGTTCCAGTTGCTGATCAATCCGCTCACCATCTCGGTGGGCGGCATGTTCCTCGTTCTCGTGCTGCTCTATCGCTACGTCATGCAGCGCGCGAGGGAGACCTCGTGGGCGGCCTGCCTGATAGGAGCTGCCACGGCCACCTTGCTCTGGCTGACGCTGTCTGCGGGCTTTACCGGCTATGTCTCGGCCTTTGTAAACGCCTCGATCTATGGCTCGCTGGGCGCGGTGATCGTCTTTCTGATCTGGATCTACTGGGCCGCCTACATCCTCTTTTTTGGCGGGGCGATAGCGGTCGAGGCCGACAAGGAATATTTCCGCCCTCGGGGCGAAAACGGCGATGACTGATCCCGTTCAGGAACCGTTCACGCAGGATTTGTTTTTCTCACCCTCGAAGCTTGAACCAAGTGTTCCCAGTCCCTCGCCGGTTCGGGCTTCGGTGAGGTAGAAATTTCCTCAAGCGGACGCCGGTTCAGCCATAACGGCTGTGCCGGCGTCCTGCTGTCTGGCGCCTGCGCATGGACCCGCCCGGCGAGATCGGCTATCTCCGCGAACAGATACGCGTTCCGGTGCGGTTTACCCCTTGGCTTTGCGGCACCCGGCGCATTATACAACAAGCGTTGAAATTGATGGCGGAGGGCCAGTCCCGTGAAAAAAGTCTTTGCTGACGCGAAATCCGCGCTCGAAGGCCTGACCTTTGACGGCATGACCGTGATGGCGGGCGGATTTGGCCTGTGCGGCATTCCCGAGAACCTGATCCTCGCCTTGCGCGATAGCGGCGCGAAGGACCTGACAGTCATCTCGAACAATGCCGGGGTGGATGATTTCGGGCTCGGCCTGTTGCTGCACACCCGCCAGATAAAGAAGATGGTCTCCTCCTATGTGGGCGAGAACAAGACCTTCGAGAAGCAATACCTCTCCGGCGAGCTGGAGCTGGAATTCAATCCGCAAGGCACGCTGGCCGAGCGCATCCGCGCAGGCGGGGCGGGCATTCCGGCCTTCTACACCAAGACGGGCGTGGGCACGCTCGTCGCCGAAGGCAAGGAACACAAGGAATTCGACGGCGAGACCTATGTGATGGAGCGCTGGCTGCGCGCCGACCTCTCGATCGTAAAGGCGTGGAAGGGCGATGCCGAAGGCAATCTCGTCTTCCGCAAGACCGCGCGCAATTTCAACCCGATGATGGCTGCTGCCGGCAAGGTGACGGTTGCCGAGGTGGAAGAGATTGTCCCCGTGGGCAGCCTCGACCCGGACCATATCCACACGCCCGGCATCTATGTGCAGCGCATCCTTCAGGCCACCCACGAAAAGCGCATCGAACAGCGCACCGTGCGCGCGGCTTAAGGGAAGTCATGTTGCGTCTGCGAGTGTTCATAAGCCGGATCAATGATTCAAAAGATCCTGCGATGATCTGGGACAGCGCGGTGGTCGATAAGGATGCGAAACGAGCACTAGGTTTAGTTTCAGCATTCGCCGCACCAAAAGGGTTATCTGGCGAATGGGTTTCGCTGAGATTCAGGGACGGCAAAGGCGGTGGTTGCGTAGCTGAAGGGGCGCTTCTTTCTGCTACGTTGCAAGAATTGGTAGACGGACAACAAGTGGACCTTCATTTGGGAGCTGACGAATGGCGGGTCTGGTGAAGAGAAATTCTGAAGGAGCTTGAGATGCCTTGGACCCGCGACCAACTCGCCGAACGCGCCGCGAAAGAGCTGGAGGATGGCTTCTACGTCAATCTCGGCATCGGCATCCCGACGCTGGTGGCCAACTATATTCCCGATGACATGGACGTGACCCTGCAGTCGGAAAACGGCATGCTGGGCATGGGTCCGTTCCCGACCGAGGACCAGGTAGACCCTGACCTCATCAATGCGGGCAAGCAGACCATCACCGAGCTGAAGCGCACGAGCTATTTCAGCTCGTCAGACAGCTTTGCCATGATCCGGGGCGGGCACATCAACCTCTCTATCCTCGGCGCGATGGAGATCTCCGAAAAGGGCGATATCGCCAACTGGATGATCCCCGGCAAGATGGTCAAGGGCATGGGCGGGGCGATGGACCTCGTCGCTGGCGTCCAGCGCGTGGTCGTGATCATGGAGCACACCGCCAAGGACGGCTCGCCGAAGCTCCTGAAAGAATGCACCCTGCCGCTGACCGGCAAGGGATGTGTGGACCGAGTGATCACCACCTATGGCGTGTTTGACGTGGTGGAAGACGGGCTGGAACTGATCGAGCTCGCCCCCGGCATCACGCTCGACGAGATCGCCAAATCCACCGAGGCCAATTACCGCGTTGCGGCAAAGCTCGCGGCTTGAGGCTTCACGGCTGAAATCCCGTAAGCGCGAGGCACTTTCCTCCCCCGTCTACGGGGGAGGTGTCTGGCTTGCCAGACGAAGGGGGGAATTGATCTGCAACCCCCACGGCCTTTCAGGCCACTCCCCCCGTAAACGGGGGGAGAAAGGGCTGCCCCGGACCGCTAACGTGTCCGGGGTTTCATCTGTCTGGACAAGGTGCTCCCTCAACACACCGGCACGTTGACGGCGAGGCCGCCTTCGGAGGTTTCCTTGTACTTCTCGGCCATGTCGAGCCCTGTCTGGCGCATGGTCTCGATCACCTGATCAAGGCGCACCTTGAACTCGGCATTGCCCAGCATGGCGAGGCGCGCCGCATTGATCGCCTTGATCGCGCCGATGGCGTTGCGCTCGATACACGGGATCTGGACGAGCCCGCCCACCGGATCGCACGTGAGGCCGAGATTATGCTCCATGGCGATCTCGGCAGCGTTCTCGATCTGGCGGTTTGACCCGCCAAGGGCTGCTGCAAGCCCGCCAGCGGCCATGGAGCAGGCAACGCCCACCTCGCCTTGACAGCCTGCTTCCGCGCCGGAGATGGAGGCGTTCTTCTTGTAGAGCGCGCCAATGGCAGAGGCCGTGAGGAAGAAGCGCACCATCGCATCCTCATCGCCGGGTTTCCTGCAATGGCGGTCAAAATAGCGCGCGACAGCCGGGATGATGCCAGCCGCCCCATTGGTCGGCGCCGTCACCACGCGGCCACCGGCAGCATTTTCCTCATTCACCGCCATCGCCCACAGATTGACCCATTCCATCGCGGAAAGGGGATCACGTGTGGCGCGGTCCGGGTCTTCTTCCAGCCGGCGCTGCATGGCCTGCGCGCGGCGTTTCACCTTGAGCGCGCCGGGCAGGGTGCCACCCTGTTGCAGGCCACGCTCGATGCAGTCTTCCATGGCCTTCCAGATAACGAAAACCTGCTCGCGCACCGCCGCTTCGCTGCGAAACGCGGTCTCGTTGGCCATCATGATGTCCGGGATGGTCATCCCCTCGCGCTCGGCGATATCGATCAGCTCATTGCAGCTGTCGAACGGGAAAGGCTCGCCTTCCGGGGCTTCGGCGGCCGAGTTGCGTCCGGCTTCTGCCTCATCGATGACGAAGCCGCCGCCAATGGAATACCAGATCTGCTCTGACAGGGTGTCACCGGCGGCGTCATAGGCGGTAAAGCGCATGGCGTTGGAGTGGAAGGGCAGGCGGACCTTGCCGTCCAGCACCAGGTCAGCTTTCAGATCGAACGCAATCCTATGCCGGCCCAGAAGGCTGATCTCGCCGCTTGTCTCGACCGCTTCGAAGATGGCGGGCAGCCGATCCGGGTCAGCCGTTTCCGGCTTCTGGCCGGACAGGCCCCAGACCAGCGCCTTGTCGGTCGCATGGCCCGCGCCCGTCAGCGCCAGCGAGCCATAGGCATGGGCGGTGACGCTTGCGACGCGCTCCAACCCGTGTTCGCCGTCCACACGCTTCAGAAACAGGCGCGCAGCCTTCATCGGCCCCACAGTGTGGGAGCTGGACGGACCAACACCAATCTTGAAAAGATCAAAAACGCCAAAATGCATGACGCTTAATCGTCCCCGAGGCCGCGATCGCGCGTGAACGCGTTGAAGCAGATGATCGTCTGCGTATCCTTCACGCCGGAAATCGTTTGCACCTTCTGGTTCACGAACCGCCCGATATCGGCTTCGGACTCCACGGCGAACTGGGCGAGAAGATCAAACGCGCCGGACACCGAATGCACCTGTCGGGTTTCATCCAGCGTGTCGACCAGCGACGAGGCGACATCATAGGTCTTGCCCAGCTCGCACTTGATGAAGATGAAGAATTGCCGCATCGCGCTTTTGCCTTGTGTGATCAGAGGGTTGTACGCACGGTCCACAGCTCCGGGAAGAGCCGCAGATTGAGTGCCTTGACGAGATAGGACACGCCGCCAGACCCGCCCGTACCGCGCCGGAAGCCGATAATGCGCTCCACCGTCTTCATGTGGTTGAAGCGCCATTGCTGAAATTTCTGTTCCAGATCAACGAGTTTCTCCGCAAACTCATAGACTTCCCACCAGCGCGCCGTATCGAGATAGACCTCGCGCCACATTGCCTCCACCGCATCGCTGGGCGGGTAGGCTTCCCGCCAGTCGCGATCCAGCGCCGCCTCAGGAACGCCCAGGCCAAGCCTTGCCGCATACATCAGAGTTTCATCGTAAAGGCTTGGTTTGGCGAGCGCTTCCAGAACGGCACCGTGCGCATCGGCGTCCGGTTCATGCACGCGCGCCAGCGCCGCATTCTTGTTGCCGAGCCGGTATTCCAGTGCGCGATACTGCCAGGACTGGAAGCCGGAGCTCTGACCCAGCCTGTCCCGGAAACGCAGATAGTCCGATGGCGTCATGGTAGAGAGCACCGCCCAGGATTGGGTCAGCT
>CAZCEG010000055.1:7857-10155 GCA_964497275.1 uncultured Oceanicaulis sp. | reverse complement strand
CGCGCATGAACGGTGCCTGTCCCGGCCAGCTGGCGGGCAGGCCTGCGATATCGGCACGGGTGAAGAGGGGGCCACGGGCAATCTCGTCGCGCGTGCGGCGCACCAGACGCTCCAGCGGTGCACCGGCAAGCGCCTTTACCGCAAGGGCTTCCCATTCTTCGGGCGAGGGCAGGGGAAATCCCCCTGAAATTGAGAGGATAGACTGGCTCATGGCCGCTTTGAGTATACCGCTCCCGCCCTTGAGGGAAGGCATTTAGGGCAGGTGGCGCGCGCGGACAGGGCGGGGATAGCAAGCCAGCCTGCCCGCTCCGGCGAAGAGCACGGCGATAATGCGCACCCCATCACACCGTGTCTCGACAAAGGACCCCGCCCATGACCACCAGCCCCGACAGCTCCACCCGCCTTGGCCTTCCCTGGCTGATGCCCGCACAGGCCCAGAAACACGTCACCCATAACGAGGCGCTGCGCCGCCTCGATGCGCTGGTACAGGCGGCTGTGGAAAGCCGGAGTGTCGCAGAGGAACCGTCCGCGCCCGCTGAAGGGCAGGGCTGGATCGTGGCAGAGGGTGCGTCGGGCGCGCACTGGTCAGGCTTTGAGGCTGGTGATCTCGTTGTCTTTCAGGACGGAGCGTGGGCGCGGTTTCAGCCCGCTCCCGGCTGGCGCGTCTGGGTAATCGATGCAGGCGAGCTTGCGATCTTCGACGGCACTGCGTGGCAGGGCTTCACCCCGGGCGAAGGTGAGGCAGCTGAATTCGTCCAGCTTGGGGTCGGCACGGCGCCTGATGACGCCAATCCGTTTTCGGCAAAGCTGAATGCGGCGCTGTGGGCGGCGCGCAGCACGGGCGAGGGTGGGACGGGCGATCTGCGCTATACGCTGAACAAGGAGGCGCCCGGCAATGTGCTCTCGCTTTTGTTTCAGTCAGGCTGGGAGGGAAGGGCGGAAATCGGCCTCGTCGGTGATGATGATTTCCTGTTCAAGGTCAGCGCCGACGGGGCGAACTGGAACGATGCCCTGCGCATTGACCGCGCAACAGGCCGCATGGATGCCCGCGCCGGGCTCGCCGTGGCCGGTGTGCCTGCCAGCACCATGATGCTGACACCGGGCGGAGACGGCGAGGTCAGCATCTGGCGCATCGACACGCCCCATGCTGCCAATCCCCGCACGGCGACCCTGTCTTCGGTTTCGGGAAATCTGCTCAACCTCTCTGCAGCAATCGCCAGCGAGTTCTTTCACAGCCACATGGAAGGTGTTTCGCTGGTCCGGATATGGAACCTGACACGGTCGCCTATCGCCCCGGCATGGATCGAGGCCCGGCCGGGCAACGCGCAGCTGAGGGTAACCGATCTGGCCGATATCACCGGCTGGCAGCCCGGTGACACCCTCCAGCTAGGGGACCCGGCCAGCGTCACGCCCGGCAACGTCATTGCGATGGATATATCGCCTATGATGCAGGCCGTGCTGGGCGGCGTGTTCGCGCAGAGCGCCATCATGGTGCGGCCCATTCTGACCGGCGCCACTCAGGGAGATCAGATCACGATGACCCCGTCGGGCGTGTCCGGTTCGCACATAACCTGCGCGCGGACCTATATCGCAGGCCTGCCGGCAGGGGACGGTGTGACCATCGTGCCATGCACTGTGCCCTCGCCGGTGTCTGACAGTAATCTTGTCCTCCTGCGCGAATGGATCGGGTCTACCGCCTCGCTGTCCATCCTTTCCTGCCTCGCCGTATTCGCCTGATACGGGACAAGCAACTGAAAAGGCCGCCCCTTTTGAGGGGCGGCCCATCCAGCCGACTATGGGTCGGGAAGTTCAGCTGCGTCCGGCTCGATTAGCCGGCAGCAGGCAGCTCGTCAGACACCGACTGGAAGGCGGCGTTCAGCTGACCGCCAAGCGTGGCGACCGTGCCGATGATGACAACCGCGATCAGCGCAGCAATGAGGCCATACTCGATAGCCGTGGCGCCAGACTCGTCTTTGAAGAAACGCGAAACCAGATTTTTCATCCCACTACTCCTTTTGTGCTCGTTGGCAGCCCAGAAGCCAGATCCACCCGACCCGTCCTGAACATGAGCATGATTAAACACACGGAGCCTTTCAGTCCGGTAAAAATCCATGCTTTATTTTTCGTAAATTGCTGAAAAGATTGGTATAGTTAAGGCGCGGTAAATTTTCGCCCGTCATCCGTACCCTTATACTGCGTCATTCCGGAAAGCGCGTGAGCGCTTATCCGGAATGACGCACTCTTTCAGTTCCGCAACGCATCCGCGTTGCGATGTTCCGCGAAAAGTCGCGGGCGGCC
>CAZCEG010000055.1:0-7847 GCA_964497275.1 uncultured Oceanicaulis sp. | reverse complement strand
GCCTAGCGCCCCCTGACGGGGGCGGAAGAGCTCCCCGGTGCGATAGCGCCGAAAAGCGCGAACGCGCGCCCGAGCCAGTGCGAGGAGCGACGCACGGAGGTGCGGAGCATCAGAAAAGATGGGTTCCGGCTCGCGCTTTGCTTGGCCGGAATGACGCGGCAAAGGGAAGTTGCCCACCTTGCGTCATTCCGGGCGAACCCCGGAATTGATCCGGGGGAGACCCGGCAACTGAGCCTTGTTAAAACAAGGTCTCGTAAAGGTCGCGCCAATCGGGATTCATGGCTTCGATGAGTTCAAGCTTCCATTGGCGCTTCCAGCCCTTGATGCGCGTTTCGCGCTCGATGGCGTGATCCATCATGGAATGCATCTCGAACCAGACGAGCAGATTGACGCCGTAGCGGCGTGTGAAGGCCGAGGCGCGCCCTTCGCGATGCTCGAACACGCGGCGCACGAGATCGCTTGTCACGCCGCAATAGAGCGTCCCGTTGCGACGGCTGGCGAGCATATAGACTGCTGGCTGGAATTCCCGGTCGCGCATTCACCCACCATGAACGCTGTGGACGCAGCGCGCAGCCTTTTTCTGGGTTCCGGGTGTCGCTACGCTCCCCCGGAATGACGCTAGAGAGGGGATAGCGATGCCTACTCGGGAAACTCGCGCCAGCTCTGGCGTACGCCCAGCAGGCGAAAAATCTCTTCCCAGTGTGCGCGGATGGCGGCCCGCTGCTGCGGGGTCCAGCCATCATGGTCCTGCGCTACGTATAGTATCTCGATCTCGACGCCTGCGAGCGACCGCCCGTAACGGCTTTCCAGCGCGCTGACGACCTCGCGTGGGTCGGGCAGGCGGCCTGCCAGGTCCGGCCGGGCATAGCCGTAGACGGAGAAGAGCTCGGTGTTCTGCAGCATGTCGGAGATGAGCACGATGCGCCGGCGGGGGATTGTGGCGTCAAAGTCCTCGCGGGTGCCGAGTTCCGCCAGAGACTCCGCCAGCGGCGTGACGGGGGAGACAATCAGCTCCAGCAGCCCGTCCAGGGCGCGGTCCAGCGGCCGATCAAACAGCGCCTCATAGCGCATCTGCACGCGGTTGGGGTTGCGATAGAGCGGGTTGATCTGATCGCCGCGCCCCGGATTGCACACCGAAAAGCGGTTCGTGTTGCGCACTTCACCGCGATGGTTCAGTTCAAACAGGGAAAGCCGCTCGCCGATATCGAGGGACTGGCGCGCATCGAGGATCACCTCATTGATGCGCCGCGCCTGATCGGGTGAGTAACGCACCTCTGTCCGGTCGATCATCACGACTGTGTGGGGCGGGGTCTCGCCGACAAGGCACAAGGTCTCGGGATCATACTCCTCCGGCTGCAAGACCAGAGCGGCATAGCTGATCGCGCCCAGCACGCCGGCCACGACCAGTAGGTTGAATATCCCGACAAAGTCCTTGGCTCGCATCGCCCTGTCCCCCCCGGTCAGTATGGACCCTTGCCATGTTAACCGGGAAAGGGAGGCTTGTCGTCACGGCGTTCGCGGACCGAAGCCTCATCGGCTTCCCGGATCGCTTCGTCCTGCCAGGCGGCGGCGTCCATGTGCCGCTGCAGGGAGCGCTCGGTCTGCTCGGCAAAGTATTCGTCGATGGCCATTTTCAGCTCCACCGCGCGCTGATGGGTATTGCCGCCGACGCCGTTACCGGTCGCGATATTGCCATCACGGTCCAGCGGAACCTGCTTCAGCACGGCCGCCAGATGCGCCGCAGAGCGGATGGAGCGGCGTTGCACTGCGCCATAGCCGATCAGCCGGTCATCGAAGGTCGCGCCCTTGAAGGCGGCAATGGCGGCAAAGGTGACGCCGAGGATGAAGAGTAGCAGCGCTTCGAGCGTCTCGAAGGGCTGGAAGGTGAGGGCGCGGGTGACCGGCGCCAGTATCTCGCCATTCGCCGCCAGCGCGTTCATGGCGAGCGCCGCCTCGTTAAGCTCCAGAAGGTCGCGATAATGCGCGGCCGAGAAGTTCAAAAAGACGATGAAGGTCAGCGCCACCGGCACGCCGATCAGGGCCGCAACGAAAGAGAAGGGCCGGTCAGGGTTTGAGAGGGAACGCAGACCCAGGAAGCCAACAAGGAAGAAGGCCGCGATGACGTTGGTGAAGGCGACGGTGATCGCCTGGATCCAGCCGCCCAGAAGGCCAAGGTCTGAGGCCTTGGAGAAGAAGTAGGCATTCGCCAGCCCCTCAAACAGAATCAGGCCTGCGAGGATGGAGAAGTGCATGATGTGGCTGTCTGGATATTGCGCGGCGCGTTGCACCCATTTGTGCGGCGGGAGCGCGCGGCCAAACATCCGGCCCCGTGTGGAGCGGAAATTCAGATAGGCGTCGAAGTCACCGGCGGCGCGGTAATACGCATCCGACAGGCGGTCGACGATCTGGTGAGTCTTCTGGTCAATACGCGTCATGCCACCTGCCTCGGAGCGCGGGAGTCCATCGATTGAGCGATTCTCTGATTTCCGGCGCAGGCGCGTACTCAAGAAACTATCCGTATTCATAATGGAGGCCCCCCTCCGCTAAATGTTTCAACCCAGTGTTAACCCTAAACAGCCTTCTGGACAGGACTTGGACAGATTGCGGCGATTTCGGACAAATCTGGGCAAAACCAAGGCACTTGAACTTGCGCGCGGAGCGGTGAAGCTAGGGGCCAGACACAAGCGGGGAGGGACCGGCTATGGCGGGCGAACTGAAGACCACTCGGCGCGGCATGATGGGGCTGCTGGCGGCAGGCACGGCGGGGCTGGCGGGCGCGTGTGCGCCGCGCGGCGACAATCCGCTGCCTGAAGGCGCCATTAGCGCGGACACGCTGCGCTGCGCCGAGCCCTTGTTCGCCGTCAGCTATTCCGATGACGAACGCGCCCAGCTGGTGCGCACCATGGAAGGCTGGACCGCGCGGGCTGAGGCGCTGCGCGCCCATCACAAGCCCAATACGCTGAGCCCGGCATCCAGCTTTGATCCGCGCCTGCCGGGCGTGCGCTATCGCGAGCAGTCCAATGCCATCCGCAATCTGCCGGGCAATGCGGGGCAGATGCCGTCCGATGCGGCAGACCTCGCCTTTGCGCCGGTCTGGAAGCAGGCCCAGTGGATGGCCGCCGGGCTTTTGAGCTCTGCCGAGCTGACGGAAATCTACCTGGAGCGCATCGCCCGCCATGGCGCGGCGCTGGAATGCTATATAACGGTAATGGCCGACTAGTCCCGTGCCACCGCCCGCGCCCGTGACGCTGAACGCGCCAGCGGCCGTGTGCGCGGACCTCTGCACGGCATTCCCTATGGCCTCAAAGACATTATCGATGTCGCCGGCGTGCCCGCCAACTGGGGCGCAACGCCCTATCGTGACCGGGTGGGCGAGGAAACGGCTGTTGTGGCGCGGCGGCTGGAAGAGGCGGGCGCGGTCCTTCTCGGCAAGACCAGTGTCGGCGCGCTGGCCTATGGCGATATCTGGTATGACGGCGTGTGCCGTAACCCGTTCAATCCGCGCGAAGGCTCCAGCGGCTCGTCGGCCGGATCAGCGTCCGCCACCGCAGCCGGGCTTTGCGCCTTCTCGATCGGCACAGAGACGCTTGGCTCCATCGTCTCGCCTTCCCACCGGTGCGGCACGGCAGGATTGCGGCCCACCTTCGGGCGGGTAGCGCGCACAGGCGCGATGGCTCTGTGCTGGACGCTCGACAAGGTGGGCCCGATCACCCGCCATGTCGCCGACACCGCCTATGTGCTCGCCGCCATCAATGGCGCGGACGCAGGTGACCCGGCGTCTTTCGATCACGGCTTTGAGTGTGATTTCGCGCAAGACCTTTCCGGGCTGCGCCTCGGTTATAATCCCGCCTGGCTGGAGGGGGCGAGCGCGCTCGACCGCGAGGCGTTCGAGATTGCGCGGTCGCTGGGTGTGCGGCCTGTGCCGTTCGAGGTGGACGAGATGCCCTACGCTGCGCTGCTGGTGCAGCTGGAGGCGGAAGCCGCGGCGGCGTTTGAGGACCTCACCCTTTCCGGGCGGGACGCGCAGCTGCGCTGGCAGGATGATGCGGCCTGGCCCAACACCTTCCGACGCGCACGCTTCATCAGCGGGGTGGATCTCGTCAATGTCGACAGGCTGCGCCGTCAGGTCATGACGATGATGGCGGCGCGTATGGAAGGCCTTGATGCGGTGATGGGGCCGAATTTCGCCGGCAATATGCTGCTGATTACCAATTATACCGGCCACCCTCAGCTCGCCTTGCGTGCGGGGTTCGAGGCGCAGCGCACGCGCACCATTTTCGGCGCGCCAGCAGACCAGAGCGAGGAGACGTTCGACGTGCCCTATGCGACGAGCCTGTGGGCGCCACTCTTCGAAGAGGGCACCCTCGTCACGCTTGGCCACGCCATCGAGCAGCGCCTTGGCGTCGCCGAGACCCGCCCCTCACAGTTCACCTAGAGGCAGGCCCGTTCATGACGATCACCTTCTATGACTGCGCCACGGCACCAAGCCCGCGCCGCGCCCGCATGGTGCTGGCCGAGAAGCGGGTGGAGTACAGCAGGATCGAGATTGACCTGCGTGCTGGCGAGCACTTCTCCGATGCATTCCGCGCGATCAATCCCAACTGCACGGTGCCGGTGCTGGTCACCCCGGACGGGGAGGCGCTGACCGACAATGCCTCGATCGCTCGCTGGCTGGAGGAGATGTATCCCGACCCGCCGCTGATGGGTGCCGGGCCTCTCGGCAAGGCGCGGGTGGCCGAATGGCTGTGGCGCTGTGAGTTCGAGGGCCTGATGGCGATCATGGAGGTCTTGCGCAACAGCTCGAAGGCCATGGCGGGACGCGCGTTGCCCGGCCCCCATCCGGTGGCTCAGATCCCGGAACTGGCGGAGCGTGGCCGCGAGCGCGCGCAACGCTTCTTTTCTATACTTGATCAACAACTTGGCCGCAGCCCATGGGTGGCGGGCGATATATTCTCGGTTGCCGACATCGCAGCCTTCGTTTTTGTCGAGTTTGCCGGCTGGGTGAAGATTGCTCCTGCGCCAGATCACACCCATCTTGCGGCCTGGCTGGAGGCCGTAAGGGCAAGGCCGTCCGCCTCCGTGTAAGGGTGCGCTGCAGCACGCAATTCGCTTGCGCAGCAAGGCATGGCGGCATCCCGACCCTGCCGTGAACGGCGAATTTTGTGTCGGTTTTGCAACACGCGCATAAATTATGCTGCAGCACCGCACGCTCACCGGCTTTTGCCTCGACTGCTTGGCGGTGAACACCATTTACTTCCCCTCGTGATCCGACATTCTCGTGAAGCAGGCGCGGTGTTGCGCCGCAGCATAACTGAGGCGCCGCATGGTGCCCGATCCAAACATGGAGGAACTCATGGCATTACCGAAATTACGCGCCGCTTTGATGGTGGCGGCGTCTCCGTTCGTGCTTGCGCCGGCGGTCAGCGCTCAGGACGCAGGTCCTCGCGAGCTGGAAGTCATCACCGTGACCGCACAGCAGCGTGAGCAGTCCCTGCAGGACGTGCCGATCTCGGTTTCCGCCTTCAATCAGGTCCAGCTGGAAAACTCCGGCATTCGCGACATCAAGGACCTGATCGTCCTTGCGCCCGGCCTGATGGTCACCTCCACCCAGTCTGAAACCATCACCACGGCCCGAGTGCGCGGCGTCGGCACGGTGGGTGACAATTTTGGTCTTGAAAGCTCCGTTGGTGTTTACATCGACGGCGTGTTCCGCGCCCGTAACGGCGTGGGCTTCGGCGACCTTGGCGAGCTGGAGCGCATCGAGGTTCTGCGCGGCCCGCAAGGCACGCTGTTCGGCAAGAACACCTCTGCCGGCGTTCTCAACATCATCACGCAGGCGCCTGAGTTCGAGTTCGGCGGCACGGCCGAGCTGACGGTGGGCAATTACGATCTGCGCCGCCTCGCGGGCTCGATCACCGGCCCGATCGTGGAAGACGTGCTGGCTTTCCGCCTTTACGGCGTGACCAACCAGCGCGACGGCTTCACCACGCTGAACATCCGTGATGCATCCGGTGACCGGGTGACGGATTCCGAAACGCAGGATTACTACTCGATCCGCGGCCAGCTTCTCTGGACGCCGAGCGACACGGTAACCGGCCGTATCATCGCGGACTTCTCCGACCGTTCGGAATTCTGCTGCTCTGCGGTTCAGTGGGATTATGACCCCACCATCGTCGGCATTGTCGGTTCGCTGGGCGGTCAGGTCCTCAGCCCGGCCAACCCGTCTGCGCGTCAGGCGTTTGCAAACCGCGAATACCGTCAGGACGTGACCGACTGGGGTGTTTCGGCCGAGTTCGATGTTGATTTCGGTGACGCCGCACTGACCTCCATCACCGCCTATCGCGTGTGGGAGAATGAGCGGACCCAGGATATCGACTATTCCGCGCTCGACATTGCCTATCGCGGTGACAACAACTTCACCGATCTCAGCCGCTTCAGCCAGGAATTCCGCCTGCAGGGCGTGCGCGGAAATCTCGACTGGCTCGTGGGTGCGTTCTACTCGCGCGAAGAGCTCGAGCTGAGCGATGCCATCCGTTTCGGCACCCAGTGGGAGCCCTTCCTTGGCATCCTGCTGACGGCCCCATCGGGCACGCCCAGCCCCGCAGGCGTCAGCCAGACTGTCTTCAATCTGACGGGCGGTGCGATAAACATTCCGGTGGGTTCTGCCATTCCGGGCGGTACGGGCGTCGGTCAGGACCTCTATGACCAGACTGCGACCAGCTGGGCCGCGTTCACGCACAATACCTATGCGCTCACCGACCGCTTCTCGGTCACGGCGGGCCTGCGCTACACCCGTGAAGAAAAAGACCTCACGGCCAGCTTCTCCACCAATTCTCCGGCGGCTTGCGCCGCGCTGGAAGGTGCGTTCGGCCTGAACCCGGTATCGGGCTGGGTGCAGTTTGCCACGGCCAACAGCCTGCCGCAGGCGACCATCACGGGCGGCGCCGTGGCGATTGGCAATATCTGCCTTCCCTATGCACGCTCCGGCCTCGACAATACCGGCTATGACCAGTCGCGCATTGACGAGGAATGGTCGGGCACGCTGCGCGCGCAATATGACCTGACCGACGAGATCATGGTCTATGCAGGCTGGTCGCGCGGCTTCAAGGCCGGCGGCTTCAATCTCGATCGCCAGTTCAATGGTCCGATTGGCCCGAACGGGTTCACAGCGGTCGACACCTCGTTCGCGCCGGAAACCATCAGCGCGTGGGAAGCGGGCTTCAAGTCGCGCCTGTTTGCCAACTCGCTGCAACTGAACGGCAATTTCTTCTATCAGGACATTGAGGACTTCCAGCTCAACACCTTCAACGGCATCGCCTTCGTCGTTGAATCCGTTGACGAGGCCCGCTCCTACGGTGCCGAGTTCGACTTCCTCTGGCTGACGCCGGTCGAAGGCCTCGATGTGTCGGGTGGCTATGCTTACGTGAACACCGAGTACCAGACGATCACCACCAACGATCCGCTCATCGCGGCGCTGGAAGGGGAAAGCTTCTCGCTCTCGCCGGAGCACTTCATCAATCTGGCGGTGAATTACGAAGCGTCGCTCGGTAACAACCTCGTCACCCGCATGGGCTTCGATACGCGCTATGTATCGGGCTACAACACGGGCTCGGACAATGACCCGGAGAAGTTCCAGTCGGCCTTTACCCTGCTCAATGCCCGTATCGGCGTTGGCTCGAATGATGAGCGCTGGTTCCTCGAACTGTGGGGCCGCAACCTGACTGACGAGACCTATGCGCAGGTGGCGATTGACGCCTTCGCACAAGGCCGCCGCGGCACGGCCGGTCTTGACGGTGGCGAGTGGACTCGTCCGCGCAACACCGCCAGCTATGCTGCCTTCCTGGGTG
>CAZCEG010000054.1:4411-10189 GCA_964497275.1 uncultured Oceanicaulis sp. | reverse complement strand
GGTCATCATCCCGATGTCGATTGCCCGCACGCAAGGCCCGAACTTCATCGTGCGCATCCACGAACCGCTGGCAGACGCGAAAGCGACGGAGCGCAATGCTGCCGTGACCGAGCTGGTCACGGCGATGAACCGCTTCATCGAGGAGCGTATTCTTGCCACCCCGGCGCAGTGGTTCTGGGTCCACCGCCGGTTTGCCAAGGCGCTTTATCGCAAGTCGGAAGGCTGAACCGCGAGCGCTGCGAACGGGTCGACATTGCGGCCATGCCAGCGAATGCGCCAGTCCAGATGTGGCCCGGTGACCCTGCCGGTAGCACCGACAAGACCGATAACCTGACCCTGTTGCACCACATCGCCTTCGGCCACGTGAATATCCGACAGGTGCATGAAGACAGAATTGAAGCCCTGCCCGTGGTCGATGAAGATGAGGCCACCTTCAAAATACATGTCCGGATCGGTCAGCGTGACGATCCCGGCCGCTGGCGCGATTACCTCGGCTCCCACCGGCCCGGCGATATCGATGCCGTAATGGGGGCGGCGCGGCTCGCCATTATAGAAACGCTGTGCACCGTAGGGGCTCGTCAGACGGCCTTCCAGCGGCATGACGAACCCGGCTGAAAACCCGTCGCCCGACCAGCGCGAGGCGTGTGCCTGCCCCTTGCGGACATTTTCAAGACGGATGCGTTCGAGTGTTTCAGGCGGCGGGGTGACCAGAGCCGGCGGGATACCCTCAATGCGCTGGATATCGTAGGCGACCGGGCTGATCTCGTAAGTCTGATCGTAGAGCGTCTCGCCGCCGGACATTACACGGATACGCGTCTCTGCCGGGGCATCCCTGTCATGGCCGAGGATCACCCAGCCATTTTCGTTAGCGCGCGTCTCCACCTCGTCGATCAGTACGCGCGCGCCCGGCGCGGTGAGGCAGACCAGCACCCCGCCCTGACGATGCTCGCCAGAGCAGCTGATGGCCGGTTCGGGCGTAGCCGCCTCATCGTCGACCAAGACAAGCGCCAGCAGCGCAGCAGCCAGGGCCAGCATCATGACACCATTCCCGGTTCTGAATGGACCTGCAGCCAGCGCTTCGTGGCCGTTTCAGCGTCCTTGAAGGCTTCCTGCAGCTCCGCGCTCCAGTAGCGCAGCTGGTTCAGCGGGATTTTCTCGCCCGTTACCGCGCACAGCACATAGGCGCCCGGCTCCAGTATCATGAAGTCGGCATCGCCATATTCCAGCTTGGCTTCGCCGGAAAAGTCTTTCTCAAAGCGGTTCATCGGGCCTCCAGTGCCTTCGCAGGCGCAACCTATCATGCAGTGCGGTGCAAACAAAAGTGCGCACGGTGCACTTGAACCGGGCCAGAATCCTGCCACTTGAAACGCCTTGTCCTGTCCTTTTCACTCACCCGGAAAGTTTATCGATGACCAGCGCCGCGCCCCTGTTCCAGCCCTTCACGCTTGGCTCCCTCCAGCTTGAGAACCGCATCGTCATGGCCCCGATGACGCGGTCGTTCTCTCCGGGCGGCGTGCCGGGTGAGGATGTGGTGGCGTATTATCGCCGCCGCGCGGAAAACGCGGTTGGCCTCATCATCACCGAAGGCACCACGATTGACCGGCCGGGCGCGAGCTTCGACCCTGCCGTGCCAAACTTCCATGCCCCGGAATCGCTTGCCGGATGGAAGAAGGTGGTTGATGCGGTCCACGCGGCGGGTGGCAAAATCGCGCCGCAGCTCTGGCATGTGGGGATGGCGCGCCGCCCCGGCACCGGCCCACACCCCGAAGCGCCGTCCGACAGCCCGTCCGGCGTTCTGCCCAATGGCAAGCAGATCGGCGAGCCCATGAGCGATGCCGATATCGCCGACATGATCGACGCCTTCGCCAAAGCCGCCAAGGCCGCCGTCGAGACCGGGTTTGATGCCATCGAGCTGCATGGTGCGCACGGCTATCTGATCGACCAGCTCTTCTGGGAAGGCCTCAACAAGCGCGCCGACCGCTTTGGCGGAGATGCGATTGGCCGCACCACTTTTGCCCGCGAGATCATCAAGGCCGTCCGCGCGAACATGCCCGCCGACATGCCGCTGATCCTGCGCTATTCGCAGTGGAAGCAGCAGGACTATTCGGCCCGTCTGGCAAACACACCGCAGGAGCTCGAAGCGATCCTTGCGCCGCTCTCTGACGCGGGCGTTGACCTCTTCCATGCCTCCACGCGCCGCTTCTGGATTCCCGAATTTGAAGGGTCTGATCTGAACCTTGCCGGCTGGACAAAGAAGCTGACCGGCAAGCCGGTCATCACGGTTGGCTCTGTGGGGCTCAATTCCGACTTCCTCGGCGCGTTCATGGGCGAAGGCTCGCCTGCCGCCTCGATTGACGGGCTGATCAAGCGTCTGGAGGATGGCGAGTTCGATCTCGTCGCGGTCGGCCGTGCACTGCTGTCGGATTATCAGTGGGCCGCCAAGGTGCGCGACGGGCGCTTTGGCGAGCTGAAGGATTTCTCGGCTGAAGCGCTGAAGGAACTGGTGTAGTCAGCGGGATCAGCCGCACACGCCACAAAGGGGAGAGCACAATGAGCCTTCTGGAACAGTATACATCGCGCATCGGGCAGAGCGTCACCTCAGACTGGCTGCTGGTGGACCAGGCACGGGTCAACCAGTTCGCCGATGTGACGCTGGATCACCAGTTCATCCACGTGGACCCGGAGCGCGCCGCCAAGGAAACCCCGTTTGGCGGCCCGATCGCGCACGGCTTCCTGACGCTCTCCTTACTCTCCCACTTCGCCGCTGCGGCCCTGCCCGCCTTCCCGGACAAGGCCATCGGGATCAATTACGGCTTTGACAAGGTGCGCTTCCTCTCGCCCGTGCGGGTTGGCTCGCGCATAAGCGGCAGGTTCACGCTGGCAAAGGCGGAGGAGCGCAAGCCCGGCCAGATCCAGCTGACGCAGGATTGCAGCGTGGAGATCGAAGGCTCTCCTACCCCTGCGCTCGCGGCGCAATGGCTTAGCCTCGTGGTGGCGGGCTAGGGTCTGTACTCATAACGGTTTCGGGCGCGGCGCGAAGCGGATTTTATGTCTGATAAGGAGAGACGCCCGCCGTGGAGCACTCCTCCACAAGGGCGGCTCGACGCCCTCGGGCGCAAAATCCGCCGCGTCCGAAGGATATGGGCCAGATCACCCGTTTCAGCATCGCGAAACCTTGAAAGGGGACGGCCCTTCCTGCGGTTTCGCTCCTCAAACCGAATAATCTGGCCGCATACCGCGCCTCAAACCCTTTATGAGGACAGACCCTAGGCACTCCCTCGCTCGCACTGGCGCCTATCGTGACCCGCGTACGACCTCGTAGCGTTCAAGCTCCTGCAGCGGCAGCTCCCAGCCGGGCCGGTCCTCCAGCGCGCGCTGATAATCCTCATACGCCTCGCGATACATCTCGCGGGCATCGAAGCTCAGGGCGCGATTGTAGTAGGCCTTGTGGCGGTCCTGCACGTCGAGTTCGAGCGAACGGGTGAAATCTGCCTCGGCGGCAACGAAATCGCTCATGGCCAGCCAGACAATCCCGCGATTGAGCCAGACTTCCGGCAGGCGGGGCATCCGGTCTATGGCGCGGTCATAGGCCCGCATGGCCTCATCCATCCGGCCCGCGCGGTATAGCAATATGCCGTAATTGACCTGAGTGGCGGCCCAGTCGCGTGCGCCCAGAGGTTCGATCTCGAGGGCGGTTTCACACGATGAAAGAGCAGACCGGCTGCCGCGCTCGCCCGTCAGGGCAGCCTCGTAGCAGGTTCGGGCATGGCTGGATCCGAAAACGACGGTCTGGGCCTGTGCGCTGGCGGCGAGGCCAACAGTCGCGAGCACCAGACTTGCAGCCAGTCCAGATAGGGTGTGTGTCATGGCAAACTCCCTTGCGCGGGCAGGGAAAGCCGTCCGGGGCAGAGGGGAAAATACCCCGTCCGGGGCCGCCCACGAAGCGAAGTATATCACAGCTTTGAAAAAGCTATCTCGGGAAAGCCAGACACTGCTCGCCAAGCAAAAACCCCGGCACCAGGGCCGGGGTTTTCGGTATCTCTATCAAGGAGGAAGAGGCTTCAGGCGGCGCCTTTTTCCTCGACCGGGTCGCGCAGCACATAGCCGCGGCCCCAGACGGTCTCGATGGGCGCCTTGGAGCCGGTGGCCGCTTCCAGCTTCTTGCGAAGCTTGCAGATGAAGACGTCGATGATCTTCAGTTCCGGCTCGTCCATCCCGCCATAAAGGTGGTTGAGGAACATTTCCTTGGTGAGCGTCGTGCCCTTCCGCAGGGAGAGGAGCTCCAGCATCTGGTACTCCTTGCCCGTCAGGTGCACGCGGTGGGAGTTCACTTCCACCGTCTTGGCATCAAGGTTCACCGCGATATCGCCGGTGCGGATGATGGACTGGCTGTGACCCTTGGAGCGGCGCACGATCGCATGAATGCGGGCGATCAGCTCTTCCTTGTGGAAGGGCTTGGTCATGTAGTCATCGGCGCCCGAGCCAAGCCCGCGCACCTTGTTATCGATATCGGCATTGCCCGAGAGGATGAGAATGGGCGTATCGACCTTGGACATGCGCAGCGTCTTGAGCACATCAAAACCCGGCATGTCGGGAAGGTTCAGGTCAAGCAGTATGATGTCATAATCATAAAGCTTGCCGAGATCGACGCCTTCCTCCCCGAGGTCGGCGGTATACATGTTAAAGCCTTCGGACTTCAGCATCAGCTCGATGCCCTGCGCCGTGGCGCGATCATCCTCGATGAGCAGTACCCGCATCAAACCCTCTCCGCGTCGGCCGCACGAATCACTTCGCCTCGTGCGTCATCCCCATGGTTAACGTGCTTCGCAGAATGGCGCGACAATTCCTTAGGGAAAGTTAACAGCGAATTGACTCGTGGGGCGGAATCGAGTCCGTCCAGCAACACTTCGGGTTAAGGTATTGATAATGCGAAGGCCGATCCGTAGCCCTGTTCTGCACAAGCCAGAGAACTGACCTGTGGGAAAGTGCTGTGCATGGTGTTCGCTTCGTTTACGCCATCGAAACCGGCTGTGAAGTAAAACATCGGCCTGAGGTGCCAGAAGGCGCCATCCAGCAGCAGAAGCGAGCCAGCCGGTGCAGAGCCTGATCGAGCGGATCGACAGCGTTGAGACGCGCACCTTCATGGGGCGTGTGAAGGCGCTTAACGGCCTGCTGGTGGAGGCCGAAGGCCCTCGCTCCGGGCTTACGCTTGGCGCATCGGCTTTTGTCGAACATGCCAGCGGCGAGCAGCGCTTCGAAGTAGTCGGGTTTCGCGGCGAGACCGCGCTGATGATGTCCTATGGCGACCTCACCGGCATTCGTGCAGGCGCGACCGCACGGCTAGACCCGCAAGGCGTGATCGTCCGCCCGCATTCCAGCTGGCTTGGGCGCGTCATCAATGGATTTGGCGAAGCACGCGACGGCAAGGGCCCGCTCGCCGAAGGCCCGCAGGCCTATCCGGTCAAGGGCCGCCCGCCTTGCGCGCATTCGCGCAATGCGCTGGGCGAGCGTCTGGATCTCGGCGTGCGCGCGCTCAACACGTTTACCCCGATGCGCACCGGCCAGCGCCTTGGCGTCTTTGCCGGTTCCGGCGTCGGTAAATCGGTGCTCATGAGCATGATGGCGCGCGGCTCCAGCGCCGATGTGATCGTGATCGGCCTCATTGGCGAGCGGGGGCGTGAAGCACGCGAATTCGTGGAAGAGGTGCTGGGCGAAGAGTGGCGCGGCCGCTCTGTGGTCGTCACCGAGACGTCTGATGCGCCAGCCCTCTCGCGCCGC
>CAZCEG010000054.1:0-4401 GCA_964497275.1 uncultured Oceanicaulis sp. | reverse complement strand
CTCACGCTGACGATTGCCGAGTATTTCCGCGATTGCGGCCTCAACGTGCTCTGCCTGATGGACTCGGTTACCCGCTTTGCCCTCGCCCAGCGCGAGATCGGCCTTGCCGCCGGTGAACCGCCAACGACGCGCGGCTACACCCCGTCCGTCTTTGCCGAGCTGCCGCGCCTTCTGGAGCGCGCAGGCCCCGGCGAGGCGGGTACGGGCTCGATCACCGCGCTGTTCACCGTACTGGTGGACGGCGATGACCATAACGAACCGATTGCCGACGCCGTGCGCGGCATTCTGGATGGCCATATCGTGATGACGCGCGCCATTGCAGAGCGCGGCCGCTTCCCGGCCATCGATGTTCTCAAATCCATCTCGCGTACCGCGCCCGAAGTCTATGACGGGGATGAGGCCGAGCTGGTGGTGGAGGCGCGCCGGGCGCTCTCCGCCTACGCAGACATGGAAGAACTGATCCGGCTGGGGGCTTACGCCACCGGGTCCAATCCGGAGGTCGATCGGGCCATCGCGCTCAACGGCCCCCTCGAAGCGTTCCTGCGTCAGGGAAAAGACGAAGCCTCGACCATTGGCGAGAGCTTTGCGGCCCTGTCGCAGATTCTGGTGGATGGAAAGGAGTAGACAATGAGCGCACGGTCTCATGCGCCGCTGATCCGGCTGGCCCGGTTCAAGGTGGAAGAATTGCAAAAGCAGATGGCCGACATTGATCGCGCCCGGCAGACCATTGCCGAGCAGATCGAGCGGCTGGAGCAGAGCGTGCCCGGCGAACAGGCCGCGGCCATGGAGAGCAAGGAAGGCTATCTGGCCTATGGCTCCTATGCCCGCTCCGTCATCCAGCGCAAGGAGAACCTGCGCGCGTCCGAGCGCGAGGTGGAAACGCAGGCCGGGGAGCTGCGCGGACGTCTCGAAGCGGCCTTTGCCGAGCTGAAGAAGTACGAGCTGCTCGAAGAACGCCGCCTTGCCCGCATCGAGGACGCGGTGCGCGCTGCCGAACAGGCCGAGATGGACGAGATCGCCGGCCGCATGCGCAGGGCTGCTCACTAGACACCCCATCCTCACCCGCATCTGCGGGTTCGGTTCCGCGGACTGGCGCGGGCGGCCGTTCGGCCTAGTGCCCCCTTGCGGGGGCGGGCTAGCTCCCCGGCGCGCAGCGCCGCAAGCGCGACCGCGCGCCCGCAGCGTGAGCGAAGATAGCCAAGGCGGCGGATGCCGCCGCCGGTGCCTGAGGCTGAAAAAAAGCGGCGCGGCGCGGGGGCAGACCGCTGATCCCTTGATCTACCACCCGCCGGTCCAGGTGAGGTCGATGCGCAAAGTGCGTCCGGCTTCGGACACGCCGGTAAACACGCGCTCATAATCGGTATCGAATACGTTCTCGACGCCGAGATCGATGCGGACGCGCCGGTCGGTGAAGGGCCGCCAGCCTGCAAATACATCGAGCACGGTGTAGGCCTCGCGCTCCTCGCCCGGAGCCGTGTTGTCAAAATCGCCAGCAAAAGACAGCCTTGCACCGACATCCACCCGCTCGAAGGCATAGGACGCCCGTACATGGCCGCGCACCGGCTGTAGCGAGCCAAGCGGCGCGCCCGTGATCCGGTCTTCGCCATCTACCTCGAACACTGCGCCCGACAGGGTCAGCGGCCCGTTCTCGTAGAGCGCGGCGATTTCAAAGCCCGTCAACTCCGCGCTTGAAAGGTTTTCCGAGAAGGAGGTGCCTGCCGAGCACGGCGCGAAGAAGGGCGGAGCAAAGCAGGTGGGGTCGAACGCAAAGTCGACGCCAAGATTGATCAGGTCTTCTGCGCGGGTGCGGAACCACGCCCCCTTGATCTCGAACCGGTCAGAGGCCGTGAACAGGCCGGTATGGGCAAAGCCCGCGCCGATCTCGAGGGTCTGACTGGTTTCAGGGCGCAGGTCCGGATTGGCAATGAACTCATTGGTGATGAAGCGCGGCGCGCCCAGCACAGGGTGTGGCAGCGAGAAATGGGTGCCATCGAGGTAAAGCTCGTTCAGGGATGGCGCACGGAAGGCCTCTGCCCAGCTGGCAAACAGGCGAACCTGCTCCACCGGTGCCCAGGTCAGACCAAGGCGCGGGGACAGAGCTTCATCCTGATTATCTCCGCCTACATCGCTGCGGCTTTCAAACCTGTCCCAGCGCACGCCCGGCAGCACGATCACGCGGCCAAGACGGCCTGCGTCAAACTCTGCCTCGCCCTGCACATAGGCACCGTAGAAGCGCGTGATGCCATTGGGCACACCGCCGCGAATGCCGCTCGCTGTGGCGCTATCGGTGCCGGTCTGCTCGTCCTCATACCATTCCCCGCCAAAGGTCAGGGCGAAAGCCTGACCGCCAAGCGCGAACTCGGAGCGGTTCTCCGCCCTGATGCCGGTCGTCGTGAGGTCGCGGGTGATGGAGCGGCTGGCTAGCGGATCAAACTCGTCCACCGCGCCGTCCGTGCGGTAGAGCGTGGCTTCAAACGCGATCAATGGCTGGTCAGCAGGGGCAAAACGCAGGCCCAGACGGTAGGTGTCCGCGCTCACGTCCTTGTCAACCAGCGGATTGAGCCCGCTGACCCCTTGCGCGCCCTGACCGTTATTGGGCTCCACCGCTTCATTGCGGAAGGAGAGGATGCCGCCGGTGACGGTTAGAGCCGGGTTCGCGCGCCATTCACCATTGGCTAGGATCGAGATCACCTCGTCATCTGCTGGAAGCGCATTGCCCGAACCTAGCGTGATATCGCCAGACGAGCGGGCGGAGACAGCGAGCAGGCCGGACAGCGCCTCCGTGCGGCCAAATACGGCGGCAGAACCGCGCGCCTCCTCATTGCCCGAGCGGTAGCCGATGGAGGCGCGCGCACCGCGCGTCTGGCCGGGCAGGAGGAAGGTGTCGGCATTGGCTGTCTCAAACGCGATCACGCCGCCCGAAGCGCCCGATCCGTAAAGGGCCGACGCCGCCCCGCGCACCGTCTCCACCCGCGCCAGCAGGCCCGGATCAAGGAAGAGCACACCGTCATGCGCGCTGGAGAAATTCTGGCGCGCGCCATCGATCAGCAGGGCGATATTCTCGCGGCCAAACCCGCGCAAGGACAATGTCTGACCAGTGCGGCGCGGACCGCCCGCCACTTCCAGCCCCGGTATCTCACGCAGCGTATCGGCAAGGTCAGACGGGCGGTCCGCCTCCAGCCATGCCTGATCGATCACGGATGCAAGGCCTGGATAATCGAAATTCGGCAGACGCGTGCGCGTGGCTGTCACGATGATCGTCTCGCTCGCCTCGCGGGTCTGGGCCTCGGCCTCCACATCACTGGCAAGCGCTTGCGTGGGCGTAAAGGCGAGCACGGCAGCGGCAGACGCCATTAGGGCAGAGCGGCAAACGGTTCTGCTTGGAGAGGTCATTTTTATCAGCATCCTTCTTGCGAATAAGTCTCAGTTGCGGCATGTATGGCGTCGTAATGTTCGGAATGCAAGTCAGAGTCGTTCGCAAAAATGCAGTTGAGGCAGTGGGTCATGCCCTTCCGCACAGCTGGGGCGGCTTGAGGCAGGCAGAGATAGCAGCGGCCTGCGGACCTCCCGCAGGCGTGATGAGAGGAGAGTTGACGGTGAACCGAATGGTAATGAGCGTGACGGGCAGTGTTCTCGCCCTGGCAATGCTGGCCGGACCAGCAGCTGCGGCTGAGGCAGCGTTCGTTTCGCAGTCTCAGCCGCGCGCTGAAGCCGGTGTTCCGGCAGAAGCGGACCGGCAGGCCATCCTCGCCATGGCGGGCGAATATGCGGTGACGTTCGACTTCACCGAGACGCTGGCCATCGATCCTGACTACGAGCTGCGCCCGTCCACCGAGACGCCCGCGCGTGAAGTGGTGATCGTGATCGCCGACGAGCCGGACTTCATCTCGCTGCAGCACCTGCTTCTGGTCGGCAATCCAGCCGATCCCACCGTCATCAAGCACTGGCGTCAGGACTGGCAGTACGAGCCCTCGCGCCTGATGGCCTATCGCGGCTTCAACACCTGGGAGATGGAGGCAGTGGACGCGGCGGATGCCCGCGGAAGCTGGTCACAGACCGTCTATCAGGTGGACGATTCTCCGCGCTATGCAGGCCTCGCCCGTTGGGAGCATGGCCCCGGCGCATCGACCTGGACGCCTGCCGTCTCGTGGCGTCCGTTGCCCCGGCGCGATGCCACCACGCGCGACGATTATGACGCCATCGCCGCCGTGAACCGCCACACCGTCACCGCCTGGGGCTGGACGCACGAGCAAGACAATTCAAAGCTGGCCTTACGCGATGGCACCCCGCGCGAACTGGTGCGCGAGCATGGCATCAACACCTATCGCCGCACGGAGCTCACCGGCGTGGAAAATGCGCATCGCTACTGGGGCGCCACGGCAGACTACTGGGCCGAAGTGC
>CAZCEG010000053.1:0-10480 GCA_964497275.1 uncultured Oceanicaulis sp. | reverse complement strand
GCTGGCGGGGGGAGACATCGAGGCCTTTCCGGAATGACGCCAGATTAGTCTCGTCCTACCTCCGCCCGCGGCGGCGCGAGGAGAACATGTCGTCATCGAGGATGAAGAGGCGCGGATCGGCGCGTTCGCCAAGGCGGACCTCGCTCAGATTCACCTGCGTGACACCGCCCAGCGCATCGACTGCATACCAGCCATTGAGAGCGACGGTGGAAGCGGGCTCTGCCGGATCGGTGTCATCGAGCACCAGCGTGACGCGGCCCTCTGCCTCGCCTTCAGGGTCGACGAGCGTCACGTAGAGCTGATTGTCGAACCGGCCCGTCTCCACGATGGCACCGGAGCGTTCCAGCTCGTCAGCAGGCGCCAGAAGCCAGCGCAAAGGGGTGGAGCGGATCGGCGCGCGGTCGACGGTTTCCAGAGCGCTGTCGGCGATCGCGACCGTCGAGCCATCGGCCACGATCAGCAAAGGCGAAGGCGCATCGTAGGCAAAGCGCACGCGGCCGGGGCGCGACAGCGCCAGCGTGCCTTCATTGACACTGCCATCGGCGTTCACCTGCCGGAAGCGGGCCTCCATCGTGGTGATGGCGGCAAAGATTTCGAGCGCACGTTCGCGCTCCACCGCCTCGTCGCGGCCAGACCGCTCCACCAGCTGGGCAGGCGGCAGCGTGTCCAGCACTTCGGCCTCTTCCTCGACCTGAACCGGCGTTTGCGGCAGCGGTGCGGGCTGAGGCGTGGAAAGACCGGTCATCAGGGCCGCAAGGGCGGTGCTGAGGGCGTGCATCATGGGGTTTGATCCTTCATCAAATTCCCGGGTCGTTAGTGCCTATGGCTAAAGGCAAATTGCGGCCTGTGAAAGGCGATCACGTTCATCTTCGTGACAGCATGCAGTTGGGGAGCGGATGCGCAATCGCCGCACCCGGCCACCCTCGCCAGACTGGCCCCTCCGGCCTATCTTGATCGCCCATGCACAGCGATATCCGGATCGAGAACTGGCCGATAGAGGCCCATGGACGCCCGCTTGGCCTGCCAGACGAAATGGCGGGCGAGACGGTGATCATGGACGCCGATATCCGGCCCAACCGTTCCTTGAGCAATCCCGCCTTTCTGGCGCTGATGGGCGCGGTGATCGCGATCAGCTTTACCGCCGGGATCGCCTTTGCCTCCATCGGGGCCTGGCCGGTGCTAGGGTTTTTCGGCCTTGATGTGCTGATCATCTGGCTCGCCTTCAAGCTGAATTACCGGGCCGGGCGCAAGCGCGAGCGGGTGCACATCACGCCGGACCGCATCGATGTGATCCGCCGCTGGCCAACCGGCCACGAAACCCTCTACCGCCTGCCCGCTGCGTGGACGAAGGTTGAGGTGAGCGAAAGCCGGCGCGGCGGTGTGCAGGCGCGCCTTGCCGCCATGGGCAAATGCCTGATCATCGGCCAGTCGCTCTCTCCCCGCGAGCGGAAGGAACTGGCCGAGGCCGTCACGCAAGCGCTGGAAAAGGCGAAATCGGCCCGGATGGCATTTGCGCAAGAAACAGGTGGCGCCGCCCAGCCGCTACCGGCCATTCTGCCGCCCATGAGCACGATGAGCCAAACTTTCGCGACCCACACCCCCGCTGACCTTGCCCTGCGGGCGCAAGACTATCCGCGCATCAATGCGGCGCTGGATTTCATTGCCGCCCACTGGGACGAGCAGCCAAGCCTTGAGCGCATTGCCGACGCGGCAGGCCTCTCCCCCCACCATTTCCAGCGCGTATTCACCCGCTGGACGGGCGCCAGCCCGAAACGCCTTGTCGCTGCACTGACCCATGCGAGCGCCAGGCGGCTGCTCGCGGAAGGCGCGAGCGTGATGGAGGCCGCCTTCGAGACAGGGCTTTCCGGCCCGTCCCGCCTGCATGATGTTTTTATCGCCGAAGAAGCCGTCACGCCGGGCAATGCCCGCAGCGCAGGCGAAGGCCTCACTTTCCGCGTCGGCCACGCGCCCACACCCTTTGGCACGGGCGTGTTCCTGATCGCGCCGCGCGGCCTCTCTGCGCTGGGCTTTGCCGATCCGGGCGAAGAAAGGGATACGGAGGAAGACCTGACGGGCCGCTTTCCCGCCGCCCGTTTTGAACGCGATGACAGCCTTGCCACCGATTTTGCCAGCCGCATTTTCGGTGAGGGCGGATCAGGGCCGATCCCGCTAGCCCTTTACGGTACACCCTGGCGGCGGCAGGTCTGGCGGGCGCTTCTGGCCATCCCGCCCGGTGAAACCACATCTTATGGCGATATCGCCCGCGATGTGTGCACCGCCAAGGCCAGCCGCGCTGTCGGGGCGGCGGTCGGTGCAAATCCGGTCAGCTGGCTCATACCCTGTCACCGCGTGCTGGCGAGCGACGGGCGGCTCAACGGCTACCATTGGGGGCTGCAGCGCAAGCGCGCCATGCTCGCCTATGAGGCCGCAACGCGCTAAATAGCGCCCCATGTATGATTTCTCGCTCCAGCTTCTGCTCGGCTTCCTGGCCGCCTTCATCCTCGCCTGCGTGGGCTACGGGCTTTACCGTCTGTCAGTGCTGCGCCGGGACGCAGCCGATGAATATGCCGACAGGGTGGCCACCAAGCCCGCAACCGTGAACGGCGTGTCCCGCGACGCATTCCTGAAGCTTTATGTGAAAAGCTTTGCGCCGCGCTGGGCGTTTTATCTGGCGGCAGGCTGTCTGATTGCAGTCGGGCTCAGCCCTGTTGCGCTGCTGGTGATCCCCGCCGTCTACGATCAGATCTGGGCCGCCAATGGCGCGGCGGACTGGGCAGGGCGGGGCGGCTATGTCTTCATGTTCACGGTGTTTTTCGGGGTGGTGGCGGTCGGCGCGTTTCCGGCCTTCCTGCTGGCACGCTTTCACCATGCCCGCGCGCCTGAGCCCTTCACCCATGCCCTTGCCCGCGCGCGCGGCGAGCCCATCCCGGAAGAAACCGGCTGGCGACGCAGACCCAAATGGGCACGGCGCGCAAGGCCGGATATCGATGCCGACACCGATGTCGATGGCGGCGGTTCCGGCAGCTCGGACCGCAAGACACAAGCCGACATGGACGGCGCCGATGGCAGTTCAGGCGGTGGCGATGGCGGCGGCGGCGACTAACTGATCGGGCAGGCAACAGACACGAGGTCCGGACACATGCGATATCTCCACACCATGGTACGCGTCAGCGATATCGAGGCATCCTTGCGCTTCTATCGCGATGGGCTGGGCCTGAAAGAAATCCGCCGCATGGAGAGCGAGAAGGGCCGCTTTACCCTGATCTTCCTTGCTTCGCCGGACGATATCGCGGCGGCAGGCGGTGTGCCGGAAACGGGCTCTTTGCCTGCGGGCCTGCCTTGCATCGAGCTCACGTATAACTGGGACCCGGAGACCTATACCGGCGGGCGCAATTTCGGCCATCTCGCCTACCGGGTGAAGGATGTCTACGCGCTCTGCCAGCACCTGATGGATATGGGTTACACGATCAACCGCCCGCCGCGCGACGGCCACATGGCGTTTGTCCGCTCGCCCGACAATATCTCCTTCGAGCTACTGCAAACCGGCCAGCCGCAAGCCCCGAAAGAGCCCTGGGCCAGCATGGCCAATACGGGAAGCTGGTAGGGATTTATCCACAATCCCTTGACCTTGGTTAATGTTCCGCTTATGTTCTAGGTATGAACAGGAGCGGTGCCATGAGCTATGCATCGAAAATCAGATCGGCGAGCGGCGGCTATGCCCGCAATGCGGGCAAGCGCTGGCGCTATGAGGACGAGCAGGAATTGCGCGGACTGGCCCGGCGCGGCGTGCCGCTGGCGCGCATCTCTCTGATCCTTGGCCGCCCCGAAGGCGCGATCCGCAGCAAGGCAGCCGCCCTGCATCTCGATCTTGTCGAGACACCGGAAACCGTCGCGGTCGCCCGCCCTGTACTGAAACCGCGCACCCTGAAATCAGGTCCGGCGGCGATTGCCCCGTTCGGGCGTGAAGCCCGCCAGCTGGAGCTCTTCAACTGACCCGCTAGCGATTGCGGCCGAGCCGGTCATGGCTCTCCACCCAGTCGCCTGCCACGACCGCGCTCGCCAGCGATATCTCGCCCGCCAGCACGGTGGCGGCGCAGATTTCGATGAAGCGGCCGACCTTGCCCTTGCCCCTGCAGCCAAGAATGTCGAGGCATTCGCCTTGTGTCGGAAGCTGCGTACCTCCGCCGAACGTGGCAACGATCAGGGCGGGCAGGGTGATCGACCAGTAATAGGTATCCCCCTCATCCTCCAGCCGCACATAGGTCATCGCGGTATGGGATTCGGCGATATTGGCCGCGTCCTGCCCGCAGGCGATGAAGAGCGCGGCAAGCCCATTGGCGGCATGCATGCCGTTATTGGCGCTGCCCGCCATCACCGATCCCGCAAACGAGTTCAGCCGCGCCCGGAACAGCGTGGCCGCATCTACCCCTGCCCGCTCCTTCAGGAGCGCGCTCGGAATGCGGGCCTCCGCAATCACCCGCGCGCCGCGTGAATGCAGCACGTTGAGCTGGGAGTGTTTCTTGTCGGTATCCATCGCGCCCGACAGCGTGTAGCGCGCGCCGCCGGGATGGTTGGCCGCAATCCACTCGCACGCAGCCAAGGTCGCCTTGCCGCACATGTTCTGGCCTGCCGCATCGCCCGTCTCGTAATTGAAGCGCAAGTGGAGCATCGGCCCCACCGAATAGCGTTCGATATGGGAGAGTTTGGCGACCGACGAGGTCGCTTCAGCGGCCTTGCGGATGCCGTCCATATGCGCATCAACCCAGCCGGCAAACGCCCGCGCGCCTCTGGCGTCATCGAAATGGAACACCGGCGCGCGCTGCATGAAGCGCTCATGGATGGTGGTTTTCACCCCGCCGGCTTCGGTGAGGATGCGCATGCCCCGATTATAGCTCGCGACCAGCGTGCCCTCTGTCGTGGCCAGTGGCACGTAGACATCTTCGTTCACATGCTCGCCATGAATGCGCAGTGGCCCGGCAAGCCCGATCGGCACCTGCGCGACGCCGATGAAGTTCTCGATATTGCCCGCGGTCAGCGCAGGATCGAAGGAGAAGGCACCGACATGATCCAGCGGCAGGCCGGTACGCGCGGTGATGAAATCCCGCCGTTCCTGTGCTGCCTCGCGGGTATGATCATTATCCTTGCGGCGCGGCACGCGGGCGCGCACATCGTTCGGCCTGTCGGTCATCTGCCTCCCCCTTGAATCTGTCTACCCTTTGAGGCCCAGCGCCTCCCGCTGGAGCGCGCACAGCTCGGCTATGCCCTTGCGGGCAAGCGCGAAGAGCGCATCGAAATCTTCCGGCGCCATCGGATCGGTCTCTGCCGTTGCCTGCACCTCGACCACACCGCCAGAGGCGGTAAGGACGAAGTTGGCATCGGCGTCGGCGGCGCTGTCTTCCTCATATTCAAGGTCGAGGCGCGCCTGACCCTTCACCAGCCCCGCCGACACGGCAGCGACCTGCTCCGTTACCGGATTGGTGGCAAGAACACGCTCTTCGACCAGATACTGGCACGCTGCATGGAGCGCGATCCATGCGCCCGTGACAGAGGCGGTGCGGGTGCCGCCATCGGCCTGCAGCACATCGCAATCAAGGATGATCTGGCGCTCACCGAGCACCTTGAGGTCCGTCACGGCGCGCAAGGAGCGGCCGATCAGGCGCTGGATTTCCTGCGTGCGGCCAGAGGGCTTGCCGCTTGTCACCTCGCGCCGGGTGCGCTGGTGCGTGGCGCGCGGCAGCATGGCGTATTCGGCTGTCACCCAGCCCTGACCCCGCCCGCGCAGCCAAGGCGGAGTGGTGTCCTCCACCGTTGCAGAGCACAGCACGCGCGTATTGCCGAAAACCGCAAGGCAGGAACCTTCAGCGTAGGGCGCGGCGCCCATCTCGAAACGGACCGCACGCAAGGCGTCGGCAGGGCGGTTGTCTGGGCGCATAGGCAAGGCTCCACTCATGTCGGGAAATTTGAACTCTGCCTGTCCCTAGCCCAATCGCGATGCAAGGGGAAGGATTGCAGGCAAGCCGCCCATGGCCTACCTGAGAGGCGATGGACACTCCTGTGCGCATATCGCCGACGCTGGCCGAGCTGGATGCCCGCTCGCGGGACATTTTCCGCGAGCTGGTCGAAGCGTATCTGGATTCCGGCGAGCCGGTGGGCTCGCGCACCCTCTCCAAACGCTCCGCCTTGCAGCTGTCTCCTGCCTCCATCCGCAATACGCTGGCCGACCTCGCGAGCGCAGGGCTTCTGACCGCGCCGCACACCTCAGCCGGGCGATTGCCGACCCATGCGGGCTTGCGCCTCTTCGTGGACGGCCTGTTGCAGATTGGCGAAGTGTCCGAGGAGGAACGCCGCGATATCGACGCCCGCGTCGCCTCAGCCGGAAAGCGCCCGGAGGATGTGCTGGCCGAAGCCTCATCGCTTCTCTCCGGCCTTGCGGGCGGGGCGGGGCTTGTCGCTTCGCAGAAGTCTGATAACGCCCTGCGCCATGTGGAGTTCGTGCCGATCTCGCCGGTGGAAGTGCTCGCTGTGCTCGTCTCCGAAGGCGGGCAGGTGGAAAACCGGCTGATGACCGCCCCAGCAGGCCTGCCGCCTGCGGCACTGGTGGAAGCGGGCAATTATCTCTCCGCCCGCCTGCGGGGCCGCACACTCAGCCAGGCCCTGTCCGAGATCAAGGCGGAGATCGCCGAAAAGCGTGCCCAGCTTGATGAAACCGCCGCCTCGCTGGTCGAAAGCGGGCTTGCGGACTGGAGCGGATCGGAGAACCGCTCCCTCATCGTGCGCGGTCAGGCGCGCCTTCTGGAATCGGTGGAAGCGGCAGAGGATCTTGAGCGCATCCGGCTCCTCTTCGAGGACATAGAGCGCAAGGAAGACCTGCTCTCCCTCCTCGATGAAGCGCAATCAGCGCAAGGCGTGCGGCTCTTCATCGGCTCGGAAAACCCACTTTTCTCGCTCTCCGGGTCGAGCGTGATCGTCGCGCCCTATCGCAATCGCGACCAGAAGATTCTCGGCGCGCTCGGCGTGATCGGGCCGACCCGCCTGAACTATGCCCGCGTCATCCCGCTCGTTGATTACACCGCCCGCGTGGTGGGCCGCATTCTCGACGCGCGCCGCTGACGCCCCTATTCCTTCCCCGGACTTCAAAAAGCATCAGGACTTGCCATGAGTGACCATAAACCCGCCCCCGAAGATCAGGCCGATATCGAAAACGCCATCGGCCCGGATGAGGACGAAGGGCTTGAAGCCATGGACGGCGATGGCAGCGATGCCGGGCCTGATGTCCTGCAGGCACAGCTCGACGACCTGCGCGACCGGCTTCTGCGCGCCGTGGCCGATGCGGAAAACACCCGCAAGCGCGCCGCGCGCGAGGTGAAAGAGACGCGCGAATATGCCGTAACCGGCTTTGCCCGTGACATGCTGGACGTGGCGGACAATCTCGCCCGCGCGCTGGCCCTGCTCACCGATGAAGCCCGCGCGAGCCTGCCCGAAGGCGTCAAGCCGCTGGTTGAAGGCGTGGAAATGACCGAGCGCCGCCTGCAATCGACCCTGGAACGCCACGGCGTGAAGCGTATTGCGCCGGAGCCCGGCGAGCCGCTCGATCCGAACCGGCATCAGGCCGCCGCCCAGATCCCGCACGAGCAGCCCAAGGGCCGCATCGCCCACGTCATGCAGCCGGGCTATGTGATCGGGGAGCGCACCTTGCGGGCCGCCATGGTGGTGGTTTCCGCCGGACCGGCAGACGGCACTCCCCCTGCCCCCGAGGCCAAGCCGGATGCCCCGACGGCCCGCCCCGGCAGCGGGCTTGACGTCGAAGCCTGACGCCCCAACCCGGCCATCAACATGATTGCCTGACAGCCCTGATGGGTTTACCACTATCAGGCCGCCCGGCGGCTTTTCGCCGGGCAGGTTCTCCGGAGATGACTCCCATGTTCAACCGCATTGCGGTCGGGCTGTTCGCCGCAGCGAGCCTTTTTATGGTTCCTGCGCAGGCCCAGGACGTTGCCTACCTTCTGCACAACGAAACCTCTTACGTCGTCGTGGAGTTCTACACCTCGCCCACCGAAGAGGATGAGTGGGGCTATGACCTGCTGGGCGCAGACGTGCTCGGAGCAGGTGAAAGCGGCGAGGTCAATATCGCCGATGGCAGCGACCAGTGCCTTTACGATTTCCGCTTCGTCTTCGAGGACGGTGACGTCGTGGAAGACTACGGCGTCGATATCTGCGAGCTGGCCGAGTATACGCTCGTCGAATAGACACGAGCCTTGCCTGAAACAAAAAGAAGGCGGCCCTTGGCGAGCCGCCCTTGCTGTTTCATACGGCAGTGATGTGACTAGCGGCGCGGAACGCGCGTGCGCGGCTCGCCGTTCTGCCAGTACGTATTTCCGGTCTGGATATCTTCATACCAGTAACGGCCCGAGGTCGGGTCGTAGTAGAGCTGGGAGTGACGCGGATTATTGGGGTTGTGCTGGCAACCACCCTGCTGCTGGCAAGCGATCGCGGCCCCGACCACAGCGCCGCCAACAGCGCCGATGGCCGCGCCCGTTGCCGCATTGCCGCTGCCGACATTATTGCCGATGACAGCGCCGCCGGCAGCACCGATGGCTGCGCCGGTAGCGCCGCCGCGCACGGCAGGCGTGGTTGCACAGGCCGCCGCCAGAAACGGAAGGGTGGCGGTTAGAATGACAAACTTGCGGATCATGGGGGCCTCCTTGTGTATCGCGGTAAATCCGGTGCCTCAGTCCCTATCAACTTGCCATGGCAGAATTGAGTTCCATCGGACCGGCAAGCAAAAAGCCCCGGCGATACGCGCCGGGGCCTTCAGTCAACCGATCCAAAGGGGAGGATGGATCAGGAATTAGCCGCGATACTGGCCGTCCTGCCAGTAGGTCACGCCGGTGCGCTGGTCGATATAGTAGTACCGGCGCGCCTGCTGGTCGTAATAGAGCTGGGAATGGTTGGGGTTGGACTGGTTCCAGCGGCAGCCGCCATCTTCACGGCAACCGGCATAGGCACCGACCGCACCGCCAACCACAGCGCCGATAATGGCACCCTGACGGGCATCACCGCGCCCGGTATTATTGCCGATGACAGCGCCAGCGAGCGCGCCAGCAGCCGCACCGCCAGCAGCGCCTTGCACCGTGTTGTTGGTGGCGCAGCCCGCAACCAGAAGCGCGGGGGCCGCCAGTGAGATAATCATCAGTTTGCGCATGACACGCCTCCTTGACCGTTACGGCGAGCCCTCGTGCCGCCGTTGATCTGCAGTGAAGCAGACCTTCGCTATACGCAAGATGAACGGAACCGGTTCCGCGAAGGGCGGGCTCATCTCGCCTTCACCCGGCGCAGGGTCAGATTGATACGGCCGGGGCGGAAGGGGTCAGGCAGGAGGGTCGAGGTGCCAGGATAGATCCTGTCCACGCCATGAAAGAAGCGGCGCGACGCACCGCCCAGGACCACCACATCGCCGGAGGAGAGAAGGACGGAGCTCGACGGGCTGGAGCGCTGCGGGCCGCCGAGCCGGAAACGGGCCCTGTCGCCCAGGCTGACCGACACTACCGGCGCATCGAGCATGTCCTCGTCGGCATCCACATGCAGACCCATGCGCGCATCCGGCCCGTAGACATTGACGAGGCAGGCCTCCGGCAGGTCCGGCCATCCGGCCACATCCTGCCAGAGCCCGACGAGCGCAGCGGGCAGAGGCGGCCAGGGCGCACCTGAAACGGGATGGGCGGGCTCATAGCGATAGCCTGAACGGTCCGCGATCCAGCCCAGCGATCCCATATTGGTCATTTTCACACTCAGGGGCTGGCCGGTGCGCGGCATGACAGGCTGGAAGAGCGGAGCGGCCTTGATGGCGGCCAGCACGGCCTCTACCAGCTCAGCCTGCTCAGCTGCGTTGAAATGGCCGGGCAGGATGCGAAAGCCGTTACTCATCCTTGTCCTCACTGCCCCTCATCGAAAAGCCCTTCTACAAATAAGGCGTAGTGCGCACTTGCGGTAAGGCCCGCGCCTTCCTAAATCGCCCCGTATCAAGCGGGGTCTTTCTGATGGCACCGTTTCACACCTGATACCAAACGCACCTGCACGGGGGGCGGACTGCCGACAAGCCGCCGCAAACGCTTTTGAAGGTTTACGGAACGCGCACCCCGCCCTGCCAATACTGGAGAGAGTGAACACATGAGCAAAGTTATCGGCATTGACCTTGGCACGACCAATTCGTGCGTGGCGGTCATGGAAGGCGGGCAGGCCCGCGTGATCGAGAACTCCGAAGGCGCGCGCACCACCCCGTCTGTCGTCGCCTTCACCGAAGATGGCGAGCGCCTGATCGGCCAGCCAGCACGCCGTCAGGCCGTGACGAACCCGGAACAGACCTTCTTTGCCATCAAGCGCCTGATCGGCCGCACCATGAACGACCCGACGGTCAAGAAGGACATCGACATGGTGCCCTACAAAATCGTCCCGGGCGATAATGGCGATGCCTGGGTGCAGG
>CAZCEG010000052.1:0-10493 GCA_964497275.1 uncultured Oceanicaulis sp. | reverse complement strand
GGCATCACGCGCGATGTGCGCGCCTGGTCGGCCCATATCGCGGCCGGTTACAGCTTTGATGCGGACTGGAGCCCGCGCCTGTCGGCCCAGCTTGTCTATGCCAGCGGTGATAACGACCCGGCTGATGCCCGCTGGAACCGGTTCAACCCGCTCTTTGGCGGGCGCAGGGGGGATTTCGGCACCACCGGAATGTCCTTCACGCATTTTCGCGAAAACCTGATCGCGTTCGGCCCGCGCCTTGATCTGCGCAAAGGCCCGGCGGCGGTTACCTTGCAGGTGCAGGAGTCGCGTCTGGCGTCGGACACGGATCGCTGGCGGGTCGCGAACTTGCGCGATGCTACCGGCCAGTCCGGCAGCCGTATCGGCACAATTGCCGAAGCGCGGATGAGCTACTGGCTGCGCCCTGAGCGCCTGCAGCTGGAAGCCGGCACGATGGTGCTGTTCCGGGGCGATTTTGCCCGCAATGCGCCGGGCGCGGCCGCCAGCTCCGATCCTGTCTATGGCTATATGATGCTCACGGCGCCGTTCTAGGGCTGCGTTTTTCACGCTCGCTGCAAACAAAAGCGCCGCCGGTTTCCCGGCGGCGTTTTCGCAAACCCATCGAGGCTGTGAAAGCCTTAGATGTCCTTCAGCGCCGAAGCCGGACGGAAGGCCAGCGAGGTCTTGGCTTTCGCCTTGATCTTTTCGCCGGTGCGCGGGTTGCGCACTTCGCGGGCTTCGCGGTGCTTGGCGTGGAACGTGCCAAAGCCGGCCAGTTGCACGGTGTCACCTTTTTTGGCCGCAGCGACGATGGAGTCGACGAAAGTGTCGATGGCGTCACCGGCCTGAGCGCGGGTGATGCCGGCCTTGTCGGAAATGGCTTTGGCGAGTTCTGACTTATTCATGAGGGTTCCCCCCGTTTTTAAGGGCGCCGTGCCAGCCGCGAGCGGCAGGACCGGCCATTCATTGGACGGATGAATCAATCGCGATTCTTCCAAGGCATAGCAAGGAAATACAGGCGAGTCGGCGTGTTTTGCACAGCCCACTGCCATCGATCCCGTCCGTATGGTAAACAAACGGTTGAAAACTGGCCCGGTGTTTGCGTTACGGAAAGCATGGAACCTCAACGCGCCTCATTTCTGAACACCGTCGCGGCCACCGGACTGGCCGTCAGCGCAGCGATTCTCGGCTATGCGGGCTTTGACCGATTGTTCCAGTCGCCCACGCTTGCGGCCCTGACGGGCGCGCTGATAGGCGGGTTCATCCTGGGGCGGCTATTGCGGCGCAGGCCGCAATCGGGTCAGCGCGCGTAGATCACCATCTGCGTGCAGCGGAAGAGGGCGATGGGCTTGCCACCGGCCTCGCGCCACGCTTTGGCGTCCCAGACTTGCGTGGTTTTGCCCAGATGCACTGGCACGGCCTCGCCCAGCACGCGGCCCTCGCGCGCGGTGCCGAGGAAGTTCGATTTCAGCTCGACTGTCGTGAAGCTCACCGCGCCTGCAGGCAGATTGGCCATGGCGCCATAGCCGCAGAGCGAGTCCACTAGTCCGATAACGCTGGCCGCATGCAGAAAGCCGTTGGGCGCCAGCAGATCCTCGCGCACATCGATATGGCCGAGCACCCGGGCCGGATCGGAGCTGGTGATCTCCAGTCCGATCAGGCCGGGCAGCTTGCCAACGCTCACCGCATTGATCTGTTCAAGGGTAGGGGTGGTCATTCGGGCATTGTCCTCAGGCGGGCCAGAGCATCGCAGTCACGACGCTGATAATGCCGACAACGGCACCGCCGATAAGCACGAGGACCAGCATGGCGAGACTTAGCCCTGCGCCCTTTACGATCCGTCCCGGCCAGCTCGTCGCCAGAGACGGTGTCGCGCCGCGGATGAATGTCAGGGCGTAAACGAACGCAAGGAAGGCCGTGATCAGGGTCGAGATGACGCCGAGATCGCTTCCCGCCAGAGCAACAGGCATCAGGACGAGGCCGAACATCGACCCTGCTGTCAGTATGGCGAATATCAGGTTCAGATTGACAGCAAAGGGCCGTTTTTCGCCGTACCGGCTGATCACGATGACCGACAGGGCGGTAAACCCGCCAACCACGGGCCCGTGCAGCACCGACATGATATTGCCGTAGAGGCTGAAGAACTCATCGAGCGGGCGGTTGATCACGGCCTCAAGCTGGGCCATCGCGGCCGGATCGCCGTTCTGCATTGAGGTGGCAGCTATCGCGCCATAGCCGCCCCAGATAACGGAAATCGCGATCTGCACACCCAGTAGGGCGAGCCACAGCCTGACCATCGGCGTGTATGCCCCGTCGCGGGCGATGATCGAGGCGAACACCTTGCGCGGCGCGACCAGCAGATCGATCAGCGATCGTAGCGAACGCAGATTGAAGCCCAGCACCTCTTCGGCAAGCTGGCCGCGCTGACTTCCGTCAGGCTGGGGAGGCGACGCGTCGCTCACACCTTCACCAGCATCTTGCCAAGGTTTGCGCCGGTGAAGAGGCCCATGAAGGCGTCAGGCATCTTGTCGATGCCCTCATAGATCGTCTCGCGGCTCTTCACCTTGCCCGACAGCATCCAGTCAGAGAGGTCCTTGATGAACTCGCCATGCAGGTCGAAATGGCTGGTGACGATGAAGCCGCGCATCATCAGCGACTTCGTCACGATATTGGTCAGGTTGTGCGGGCCGGGCGAGGGCGTCTCGTCATTATAGCGCGAGATCATGCCGCAGGCGGCGATCCGGCCATAGGTCTTGAGTACGTCGAGCGCGGCGACAAGATGATCTCCGCCCACGTTTTCAAAATAGGCATCGATGCCTTCCGGCGCGGCTTCCTTGATGGCTTTGCGAAGATCTGGCACGGCCTTGTAGTCGATGGCGGTATCGGCCCCCAGCGACAGGCAGAAATCGGTTTTCGCCTTGCCGCCAGCGGTCGCGATCACGCGCGCGCCCATGGCCTTGGCAAACTGGATGCCCGCAGAGCCGACCGCGCCTGCGCCCGCGCTCATCCACAGCGTCTCGCCGGGCTTGAGATTGATGATGGCTTTAAGGCCCGCATAGGCGGTGAGGCCCGTGAGGCCTGCAATGCCGAGATAGGCATGGGCGGGCAAAAGGCTCGCATCGACCTTGATCAGCCCCTTTGCGGGCGCGACATAGGCTTCCCGCCAGCCCAGCATGCTCATCACATAATCACCCTCTTTCAGGGTGTCAGAGCGCGACTTGATCACCTTGCCGACCGCGCCGCCTTCCATGGGCTTACCGGGCATGAACGGGTCGATATAGGTTTTGAGGCCAGCCATGCGCGGGCGCATGTAGGGGTCCACGGAAAGCCATTCATTGGCCACCAGCACTTCGCCGTCGGCCGGTTCGGGCAGGGTCACTTCGGCCAGGGTGAAGTATTCGGGCTTTACCTCGCCGGTGAAGTGGCGAACGAGATGGATTTCACGCGATTTCATGAGCTTACCGATCAGTTGCGGACGGGGGTGGAGCTTCGACCGGCACGTCGCCGGAGGCGAGGCTGATGGACATGAGTTCTATGAAGGACACATCGTAGCTGAGCTGCAGCACCAGTTCCATGCTGACCAGCGTCAGGATCAGGATCAGCGCGCTGGACGGGATGGTAACGAGTACGCTCGCAACGAGCAGGCCGATCAGGGCGATCGGATGCAGGCCGTATGCGCCCGAGCCGATCCTGATCAGCGCGATGAAGAAGACGATGGCGCTGAGGCTCTGCGCCAGAATGAAGACGAGCTGGCTATAGAAAAGTAGCGGCAGCACCAGCAGCGAGGCGATCAGCATCGCATTATTGGCAACCAGATAGCATTGCAGATGGTGCCACCAGCTGATCGATGGACGGAACAGTTTGATCACCACCAGATAGGGGATCATGCTGAGGACGAGGATCGGCCAGTTCAGCAGCCCGCCCCAGCGCGACACGGTCGCGGAGACCTCCTCGAAGGTCAGCCCGCTCTCGGCGAGTGCAGCGCGCACCCTGTCCCAGCCATCAGCCGCCATCATGGTTTCCAGCGAGAACATGTTGGGCAGGCCGAAAAATGCGATGATTGCGAAAGACAGGCCCATCAGGCTGAGAAACAGGCGCAGCGGCGAGAAATAGGAATTGGTCCCGGACAGGATATCGCGGGCGATGCGCGGCGTGTAGATCAGCGTATCCACCAGCGTGCGCAGGATGTTCGGCCCCAGCGGAAGCCCCGCCATGTCAGCAATCGCGCCGCGCAGCTCTGATTGCGGCGTCGGGGCCCCGGACCCTCCCTGTACCTTGCTCATTGCCTGCCTCCCCGCCTTGTCGCGGCGCATGCTAGGGGTGGTTCGCGCCAGCGGAAACAGGAAAAATCGTGCGTCGGGATGAATTGTGAACTTCCCGTTTGAGCGGCGGGCCGCAACGTGCAATCTCCGCCCCCATGAGCAATGCATCCCAACCCTTGCGCGCCGGGGTCGTCGGCGCGGGCGTTTTTGGTGGCTATCACGCAGGCAAATATGCCGGTGATGCGCGCACCGAGTTCATCGGCGTGTTCGATCCGGTGCGTGATCGCGCGCGCGCCATCGCTGGCCAACATGGCGCCATCGCCTTCACCTCGCTCAATGCGATGATCGAGGAGGCTGACATCATTACGGTGGCAAGCCCTGCGCTCTTTCACCATGATGCCGCCAGCCGCGCTCTCGGCGCGGGCCGTCACGTGCTGGTGGAAAAGCCGCTCTGCGCGACGGTGGAAGAGGGACGCGAACTGATCACGCTGGCGGGCAAGTATGGCCGCGTGTTGCAGGTGGGCCATCAGGAACGCTTTGTGTTTGCTGCCATGGGCCTGTTTGGCGAGGACATGCCCCGCTTCAAACGCCTGACAGCGCGGCGCATGGGCACACCGTCTGCGCGCAATCTTGATGTGTCGGTGACGCTGGATCTGATGATCCATGATATCGATCTGGTGCTGGCGCTGGCGGGTGATGCGCCGGAGCGTGTGGACGCGCAGATGCGCTCCGAACGCGGCGGGCTCGCAGACCATATCGTCACGCAGCTGCATTTCTCCGGCGGGCGGGTGGCAGAGCTGGAATCCAGCCGTGTCGCGCCCCAGCGTGACCGCGTGATGGCCATTGATTTTGAAGGCGGGGCACAGCTCGGCGTCGATTTCATCAACAAGCGCTTTGATAACGGCAGCGGCCTGAAGCTCGATCCTGACTTTGCCGACCGTCCGATGGCCAGGGACTCCCTTGGCGCCAGCGTCTCCAACTTCATCTCTCGCGTGATTGATCCTGCCCATGCTAGCCCTGCGGCTGATGGCAAGGCAGGTCTTCTGGCGCTGGAGACGGCGCTGGCTATTGATGCGGCCGCCGGCAGCCGCAGCCGGATGTAAGCCGATTTGACGGCTGCGGGCGGGCATGGCAAAGCCAGCGGCCTTCGCTGATCGCCCCGAACCCCGCTGGAAATCTGTCCCATGTCCGTGAAAGTACGCTTCGCGCCGAGCCCTACCGGCCTCATCCATGTCGGCAATGTGCGCATTGCCCTGATGAACTGGCTGTTCGCGCGCCAGCAGGGCGGCACTTTCGTGCTGCGCATCGACGATACGGACCTGGAGCGCTCCACCAAGGCGTTCGAAGCCCAGATCGTGGAAGACCTTCACTGGCTGGGCCTCGGCTTTGACGAGCGCTTCAACCAGTCGGACCGGTTCGACCTCTATGAAGCTGCGCGCGAAAAACTGATCGCAACCGGCTTTCTTTATCCCTGCTACGAGACGGAAGATGAGCTCGACCGCAAGCGCAAGCTGCAACGCGCGCAAGGCAAGCCGCCGGTCTATGACCGCGCAGCGCTTAGCCTCACCGGCGCCGAGAAGGCAAAGTTCGAAGCCGAGGGCCGCAAGCCCCACTGGCGCTTCAAGCTGTCGGGCGGGCGCATCGAGTGGAATGATCTGGTGCGCGGCCCCAGCCATATCGACACCAGCTCTGTCTCTGACCCGATCCTGATCCGCGAGGATGGCAGCTATCTCTACACCCTCCCGAGCGTGGTCGATGATCTGGAAGCGAAGATCACCCACGTGATCCGCGGCGAGGACCATGTGACAAACTCCGCCGCCCAGATCGAGATTTTCGAGGCGCTGGGTGGCAAGGGCGCAGCGCCGCACATGGCCCATTTCCCGCTTCTGGTGGGCTCTGATGGCGAGAAGCTCTCCAAGCGCATTGGCGGCCTGTCGGTGAAGGCGCTGCGCGAGGAGGAGGGCATGGAGCCGATGGCGATCCTCTCCCTGCTCGCCAAGCTCGGCACCTCGGACGCCATCGAGGCGCGCAGCGATCTTGGTTCGCTCGTGTCCGAACTCGATTTCTCGAAAGTCTCGCGCACCCCTGCGCGCTTTGATTTTGCCGAGATGGAACGGCTGAACGCCAAACTTCTGCACGAGGCCGATTTTGCTGACGTGTCAGCGCGCCTGCAGGCGCTCGGCATCAGGGGTGACGAAGCCTTCTGGCTCGCCGTGCGTCCGAACCTCAACCGCCTGAAAGACGCGGCCGACTGGTGGCGTCTGGTGGAGGGCCCTGTGACGCCCGTGATCGAGGATGCAGACTATGCCGCCAAAGCCGCCGCCCTGCTGCCCGAAGGCACGCTGACGCGCGAAAGCTGGGGCGCGTGGACCTCTGCCATCAAGGCAGAGACGGGCCGCAAGGGCCGTGATCTCTTCCTGCCCCTGCGTCAGGCTCTCACAGGGCAGAACCATGGCCCGGAGATGGACGTGCTCCTGCCCCTCATCCCGCGCGATACGGTGCTGGCGCGGCTGGCAGGTAAAATGGTTTAGAGGTCCTCACAAAAACCCGTCCGGCACCGGCTTATGGGCGCGGATCTCCTCAGGCGTGAGGTCTTCCAGCTCGTGCGGGAAGACGAGCCAGTCGCCCGTCTCGTGGATATGGTAATCGGGCCGTAGCGGCGTCTCGTTACGCTCCGGCTTGAACCAGGCGACGGCGGTGCGCACCTCGTAGCGGCCTTTGAGCGCATCCAGAACGGCGGCCAGCGTGTGGCCCCTGTCCAGCACATCGTCGACCACCAGCAGACGTGAGCCCGCAGGCAGGGCAGCGGTGAGGGCATCAAGTCCCGACAGCGCCACTTCGCGATTGCGCTGATCCACGCCGGTGTAGGACCGTGCGGCGATGGGCGAATGATCAAGCTCCAGCCCCTTGTAGGCGAGGGCTTCGTGCAACGCGATCGCCACGGGGCTGCCCCCGCGCCAGAGCCCTACCAGATGATCGGGCCGCCAGCCGCTCTGAAGCACCTTCAACGCCAGCGCGTAGCCGTCACTGACCAGGCTTTCGGCGCGGATGAAGAGTTTGTCCATGCTGTGGTCACTCTGCGAATGGAACGGAAGAATCCGGATCGGTCCGGAACCAGACGGGACGCTGCGCGTTATCCCATTGTCTCAAATGGACAGGAAAGGAAAGTATCATGCTCCGCTTGGCTTTGGCCTTTTTCATAGTGGCGATTATCGCAGCGATTTTCGGTTTTGGCGGTATTGCTGCGGGCGCTGCAAGCATCGCTCAGATTCTGTTCTTTCTGTTCGTCGTGCTGTTTCTGGTCTCGCTGGTGATCGGCGTGGCGCGTGGGCGGTCGCCGCGAATATAGCGCCGTCCTGACATGAATGGTGGGAGACTTCGTAAAGCCGGGCTGTCCTCAGCCCGGCTTTACCAATGCGTGACGCTTCTAGTTGCCGGTGTTTATCGGCCGCACCAAGGAAATTCGCTTTCCTAGCTGAACCTTGAATGCTCCAACCGATGGGTCATTGTCGGCATAGTAGAATTTTTGGTCCGGCGCAGCGACTTTCTGGTCATTGATATAGAGCGCGCCGTCTTTGATCTTTCGCTTCGCTTCGCCCCCTGACGGGACGAGTTGGGAAGCCAGCGCAATTTTCAGCGCAGAACGTCCGCGGGTCCACGGTCCACCGCTACAATCCAATTCAAAGGTCGGTAGGTTGCCCGTTGCAACACCTTGCTCAAAAGCGGCCTTAGCGGTGGCCTCAGCCTCCTGCGCCGCCTTGGGTCCATGTAGCAGGGCGGTCGCGGCATTGGCGAGCGCGATCTTGGCGGTGTTGATCTCTGCGCCCTGCAAGGCTTCCAGCTGGGCGATCTCGGTGAGCGGCAAATCGGTGAAGAGCTTCAGGAAGCGGCCCACGTCCGCGTCTTCGGTATTGCGCCAGAACTGCCAGTACTCGTATGCGCTCTTCATGTCGGCATTGAGCCAGACCGCGCCATCGGCGGTCTTGCCCATTTTCGCGCCAGACGCGCTGGTAATCAGCGGCGTGGTGAAGCCATAGACTTCCTTGCCATCCACGCGGCGGCACAGCTCCACCCCGTTGATGATATTGCCCCACTGATCGGCTCCGCCCATCTGCAGGAGGCACCCTTCGCGCCGGTTCAGCTCGAGGAAATCGACCGCCTGGAGCAGCATGTAGTTGAACTCCAGGAAGGTCATGGGCTGTTCACGGTCCAGCCGCAGCTTCACGCTGTCAAAGCTGAGCATGCGGTTGATCGTGAAATGCGTGCCGTAATCGCGCAGGAAGTCGAGATAGCCATAGCCGCCCAGCCAGTCATCATTGTTGACGAGGATGGCGCGCTTCATGTCCAGCAAGGCGTGGAAGGGCTTCAGAATGCCTTCCAGATTCTTCGCGATGGTTTCCGGCGTCAGCATGGGGCGGCTGGAATCGCGGCCCGTCGGATCGCCGACCTTCGTCGTCGCGCCGCCCATCAGGATGATCGGCGTATGGCCTGCCTGCTGCAGGCGGCGCAGCATCATGATCTGCACCAGCGAGCCGACATGGAGGGAGGTGGCCGTCAGGTCAAAGCCGATATAGCCGCTGATCGCGCCAGCGCTCGCGGCCTTGTCGAGGCCTTCGATATCGGTTGCCTGATAGAGATAGCCGCGCTCCACCAGCGTCCTGACGAGATCGGAGGTGTGGGTGCTTGCGGCCATGGGTCGGGGCTTTCCTGTTGAGGCGAACCGCGCGCTAATAGCAGTATTGCAGGCAGGTATGGAAGGCGTAGGGCCATCGCATGAGCGACATCACATGAAATGGATCGGCCTGATGAGCGGCACCTCGCTGGACGGGGTGGATGCGGCGCTATTGGAAACCGATGGGACACGCCTGATCCGTTTCGGCCCCGGCCTTGAGCGCGCCTACAGCGCGGATGAGCGCAAAGGGCTACAGGCCGCCGTCGATGCGGCGCTTGCCTGGCGCTGGCAGGGTGAGGCGCCAGCTGTGTTTGCCGAGGCTGAAGCGGTGCTCACCACCACCCATGCCGAAGCGGTGGAGGCGGTGTGTGCCAAGGCGGGCATCGCGCCGTCAGAGCTGGATGGCGTCGGCTTTCATGGCCAGACCGTGCTGCATCAGGCGCCCAGGGGCGGCGTGGCCGGGCGCACGCTGCAGATAGGCGATGCGGTGGCACTGTCAGCGCGTCTTGGCTGCCGGGTCGTGCATGATTTCCGCTGCGCGGATGTGGCTGCGGGCGGGCAGGGCGCGCCTCTGGTGCCGGTCTATCACCGGGCTCTCGCTGAATGGTCCGGGCTGGAGCGGCCTCTGGCCGTGCTCAATATCGGCGGCGTCGCGAATGTCACGCTCATCGGCTCTGACGGCACGCTGACCGCGTTCGATACCGGCCCCGGCAACGGGCTGATTGACGCTTTCATCGAGGCCCATACCGGCGAGGCAATGGACAGGGACGGGGCCATTGCCGCGCGGGGGCGCATTCATGAGGCGGCCTTCGCGGAGTTCCTTGCCAATCCGTATTTTCATGCGCCGGGCCCGAAATCGCTGGATCGTTGGGATTTCTCGCTCGATGCGGTGCGCAACCTCACACTGGAAGATGGCGCGGCAACGCTGACGGCGCTTACCGCCAAGACGGCGGCGCTGGGCGTTGCGGCCCTGCCGGAGATGCCGCAGCGCCTCGTCCTGTGCGGGGGCGGGCGGCGTAATAAGACGCTTGCCGAGCTGATTGCGGCGGCAACGGGCCTGAAGGTCTATTCGGCTGAAGCGCTCGGCTGGCGTGGCGACCTCGTGGAGGCCGAAGCCTTCGCCTTCCTCGCCGCGCGCGTGGTCAGAGGCCTGCCCTACACCTTCCCCGGCACCACGGGGGTGGTGGAGCCGATGGGTGGGGGGAAGGTGGTGGGAGGAACTTAGATGGATCCGGAACCTCAGCGAACCGCTTGGGATATTTATTTTGATGTTGTGATGGGTTTGCTTCGCGGGATTCTGTTCGCAACCCTCGCGATGCTGGTTTTGATCACAGTGTTGAACATCCGCCATTTCATCGAAGAAGGTACCGGGTGGCAGGAGTGGTTGCAGCTTCTAATTGTTCTGCCGGTGGCAGCTGGTGTGATTGGATTTGAACGAGTCCTCGCGTGGTTGTCTCGCAAGGAAAAGGCATCACGGCCGGACTACTGAAGCGGCGACTTATTTTTGATCGGTCCTAACTGCCTAGGTCCCTGTGTATTGCGATTGTGCGATGTTGGCTGCGGGACGGAGGCCGATGGGT
>CAZCEG010000051.1:0-10499 GCA_964497275.1 uncultured Oceanicaulis sp. | reverse complement strand
TCGGGGAGCTCTTCCTCCTCACCAGAGAACGAGATGGCGACCGAACGTGACAATTCCGGGCCCGGCCGGTCTATGACAAGGCGCTCAAAGCGGGCTTCGGCCCCGTCCTCGCTGGCAGGCAAGGTGCCGTTTTCCAGTACCAGCCGGTCAAATCGTACCACGCCGTCTTCCAGACGGGGGGAGGCGATCTCCATGACATCGGCGGTGATCATCTCATAGACGGGTTCGGGCGCTTCGGCGTCCTCTGCCGTCTCCGGATCAACCGGCTCTGCCGGCTCGATCTCTCTCAGGCGCAGCACGAAATTGGTGAAGCGATAGGTGCCGCCCGAAAAGCTGCGCTCGTCCCAGCTGGCCCTGCCCTGCTCGTCCAGTCCCAGCAGCGCCGCGCCCGCTGCCGCCTCGTCCGCCGTGACGCGGGTGGCAGGTGGTGCGTCATCGCGCTGGCCGCAGGCCGTCACCAGAAGGGCGGACGCCAGGGCAATGCCGGCAAGGCGGGACAGGGTCATGGGGCGCGCTTTCATCAATGAATGGCGGTAGGGCGCCAGACTAGCGGCTCGCGGCGCGCAACGCGAGCCTTGTGACAGGGCTTCAGGGCGACGGATTGCCCGGAAGGCGTGAGAGCAGCCCGGCAATCGGGTCTTCAGCGGCGGCAGCGGCAGGCGCCTCTTCGGCCTCTGCCGTGGAGGTGGCGGGGCCTGCCAGCGCATCGTCTTCAAGGGCGGCGAGCAGGCGCGCAAGACGGTCAGGGTCCATGGCGGGCGCAATGGGCTGCACGTCGGGCCGGGCGATCACCGGCGCTGCCGCGATGAACTGGCTGAAAATGCGCGCAGGGCCCGTGCCGCCGGACCCTGCCTGTGTCGGCCGGTTATCATCATTACCCGTCCAGACCACCGCCATCAGGCCATCGGCCCAGCCTGCAAACCACGCATCGCGAAAGCTGTTGGTGGTGCCGGTCTTGCCACGCACCTCCCGGCCCGGAACGGCAGCCGCGCGGCCCGTACCATAGCGCACGGTGGCGGCAAACACCTGATCCATCTCGGCAACCACACGCGCGGCGAGCACGATTGTTGCGGGTGTCTCCTCGCGCGCCCAGATCAGCTCGCCGGACGGGGTTTCAAGACGGGTGACGCCGTGCGCCTCCACCCCCAGCCCGCCATTCATGAAAGGCACATAGGCTGTGGCGAGCTCCAGCGGCGTCACCTCATAGGCGCCAAGGGTTAGCGCGTAGGTATTCTCCATCGGGCTGTCGATGCCGAGGCGGCGCGCCGTGCGCATGACATAGCCGCGCCCGGTGGCCTCGGCGAGCTGGACGGCGATGGAGTTGGAGGAGCGGGCAAAGGCGCGCTCCAGTGTCATCTCGCCCTCATACCGGTTTTCCCAGTTGGTCGGCGACCAGTTCCCGTAGCTCACCGGCTGATCGATCATCACATCGCCCGGCGACCAGCCTGCCTCGAAGGCTGAGGCAAAGACGAAAGGCTTGAAGGCCGAACCCGGCTGGCGGCGGGCCTGCGTGGCGCGATTGAACGGTGACCGCGTGTAATCGGTGCCGCCGGCCATCGCGGCGACCCCGCCCGTCTCATCCAGCGCCACAATTGTGCCATTGGCCGCCCCGCGCGCGATCTCCGGATCGGCAAGGCCTGCCACAAGCGCGCTTTCAGCCGCGCGCTGCACATCCACATCCAGCGTCGTGCGCACCACGATATCGCCTGCATAGCCCGGTGCGTGGGCTGCGATCAGCGCGCGCACCTCGGTGCTGGCATAATCGGCAAACCAGCCCGCGCCGGGGCTGGACGAGCCGCGCGACACCCGGATCGGGGCAGACGCCGCCGCGAGGCGTTCTTCTTCGGTGATCCGGCCGGTCGCCAGCATCAGGTCCAGCACCACGGTGGCACGCACCGCAGCGCGCGTGGTGTCATTGGCAGGCGAATAGCGCGTGGGGGCTTTCAGAAGCCCTGCCAGCAGCGCGGCTTCCCCGATATCAAGCGCATGCACGCTCCTGCCGAAATAGCGCTGGGCGGCGTTCTCCGCGCCCCAGGCGCCTGCGCCGAAATAGACCCGGTTCAGATAGAGGGCGAGGATCTCGTCCTTGGAAAAACGTGTCTCCAGCCAGAAGGCGAGCAGCATTTCCTGCACCTTGCGGCGCATGGTCCGCTCCGGGGTGAGGAAGAGGTTCTTGGCCAGCTGCTGGGTGATGGTCGACCCGCCCTGCACCACCCTGCCTGCGCGCAGGTTTGCCAGCGCCGCACGCGTGGTGCCGATGAGGTCAATGCCGAAATGGCTGTAAAAGCGCCGGTCTTCGACCGCGAGCACGGCGTCAGTGAGAGCTTCAGGCAGATTGTCTGCCGTGATCACATTGGCCGCCGATCCGCCCCTGCGCGCAATGACCCTGCCCTGACGGTCAAGGAATGTCATCGACCCGCTGGCAGGGGCCTGTACGAGGGCAGAGGTGTCAGGCAGGTCTCGCGCCAGATGGACCAGCACCACACCCGCCGCCAGCGCCAGCAGCACGCATAGGCCCGCCAGCGCGCGAAATACGCGCGGCCAAAGGGGCGCCTTTGCCCGGCGTGAGGGGCCCCGGCGGGACGGGCCGCCAACGGGAACGCGAATTGAGGTCATGGACCTAAGCGCCAGAAGATCATGTCAGGCGCGCAGTGAAGCAGGGCAGCGTTAAGGCCGCGTGAACCCTGTTCACGCGGCTCGCACAGGCAATCTGCGCTTGCCAGCGCGCACCGTTAAGGGTGATCATGCCATCAGCCAGAGGGGACCTAGCGTCATGACCATCCATAAGCGGGCGCGCCGCGCCGTCATCTTTCTTGCGGCAGGCTCAGGCCTGGCGCTGGCGGCATGCGCAAACCTGCCCGATGGCGACACTGTCTGCCCCGATCGGGGTCAGAGCTCGGGCAGCTGGCCGTACTGCGCGCCATCAGACCCCGGCGGTGGCGGCGTGATGCGTGACGACAGGATCAACCCGGCTGGCGGCCGCAACTGATACCCGGTGCCGCCCGCCTATCTGATTGAAGGTTTCGGGCCATGGCGGCTCTTCCTCCCGAATTACAGGTTTTTGCCATAGCGCTGGCCGCGAGCCTCCTGATCGGCCTGCCGGTAAGGATTGCAGGCTGGCGGGCGAGCGTAATGGCGGTGTCCACCGTCTGGCGCGTCACCCGGCGCTATCGCATCTGGATATTCGTCATCGCGATTATCGGCATGCTGGCAGGCGCGTGGAGCTTTGAGAGCGTTCGCGGGATCGTCTTTGGCTGGTGGAGCTGACGCTCTTCATCCAATTGTCATGGCAGCACGTTAGCGGTGCGCTTCGCTACTGCGTTGATCATCGCCGCCTGAAGGGAAGTCTCATGTCGATCCTGCGTATCAGCCTTGCCATCCCGCTTGCCGCCCTGCTGGCGAGCTGCAATCCGGCTGCCGACACCGCTCAGGAGGAGGTGCCCGCGCCGCAGGCCGCCTCGCCCTTCCCGACCCTGACAGGTGAGCTTCCCGCCATCATCGCACACCGGGGCGCGAGCGGGTATCTGCCCGAACACACGCAAGCCGCCTTCCAGCTGGCCTTTGATCAGGGCGCAGACATTCTCGAACCCGACCTTATGGTCTCGCGCGATGGCGTGCTGATCGTGCGGCACGACCCCTATCTCTCCACCAGCACCGATGTCGCCGACCGGCCCGAATTTGCCGACCGGCGGCGCACGCTGATGGGCCGGGAAGACTGGTGGGTGATGGATTTCACGGCAGCGGAGCTGCAATCACTCCATGCCCGTCAGGTCTTTACCGACCGCTCGCAGGAACATGATGACCGCTATCCGGTCCTCACCTTTGGCGATTTCCTCGACATGGTGGAGGGCATGCAGGCCCGCTGCGACTGCCAGATTCCGGTTGAGCCCGAGATCAAGCTGCCGGCCGAGCACACGGCAATGGGGCTGGACCCTGCGCCCATCCTGATTGCGGAGCTGGATGCGCGCGGGCTCAACACCGAGGACGCCCTTGTCATCATCCAGTCCTTTGACGCGCCGTTTCTGGAGCGCCTGCGCCCGCTGACGCCGCTCCCGCTCGCCATGCTGCACTATGGTGAGGAGGAAGGCGGCAACATGAACGGCTACAGCCTTGAACAGGTGGCAGAGTTCGCAGATGCCGTCGGCGCCTATAAGGGCCTTTTGCTGAACCCGGACGGTTCCAGCACGGGATATCTCGAACGCGCGCATGGCCTGGGTCTGGTGGTCCATACATGGACGCACCGCGATGATCGCCCATCGCTGCTTGCCAACGGCGACACCGATGATGAGCTGCGCGCGCTGCTGGCGCTGGGCGTCGATGGTGTCTTCACCGATTTTCCCGATACAGCTGTACGCATCCGCGAGGAAATGCTGAACGCTGAATAGATTTTTTATTCCTCTGCGGGCAGGCTTGGCGGGTTCGATGCTCTTGTGAGGCCTGCCCATGGACCGCCGTTCCGCCTTGAAACTGCTTGCCGGTGCGGGCGTCGGCCTTGCCAGCGCGCCGCTGGTCTCTGCGGGCCGCGCAGGGGCCCGCACGCCCTCGCTGGACCAGCCGCCAAACTTCGTGCCCGCCGACATCTCGCCGCGGCGCATCATCCGGCAGGTGGTGGGGCTGAGGCCTTTCCGCGAGGCGGGCTATGTCGTGCGCGCCGAACGCTTTGACCGCCGCAAGACCCTTGTCCATCACTACGGCCATGGCGGCGCAGGCGTGACGATGAGCTGGGGCACGGCCGCCGAGGCCGAGCGCGCGCTTCTGGCCGCCACGAGTGAGCGCTCTGTCGCGGTGCTGGGGTGCGGTGTGATCGGGCTTACGACAGCCCTCCTACTGCGCCGCAGGGGCATGGATGTGACCATCTATGCCGAGGCCCTGCCCCCGCACACCACGTCGAATATCGCCGGCGCGGTCTGGGGACCGTCCAGCCTCTATCGCCGCCCCGCCGTGGACGAGGCTTTCGTGGCGCGCTTCGTTGCCGCCGCCCGCGTCAGCCAGCGCGCCTTCCAGCACTATGCCAATGATCCACGCTACGGGGTGTACTGGCTGCGCCAGTCTGATTTTTCGCTGCGTACGCCGGAGGGAGAGCGCGAGCCCCAGCCGCTCGATGATCTCTATCCCGGCCTTGTCCGCCACACCGACCCAGAGCGCTGGTTCGGCTATCCAAGCGTGATTGAAAACCACGTGCTGATGATCGATCCGGACATTTACCTGCGCGCCCTGATGGGTGATTTCGAGAATGCAGGCGGGCGCATCGTGACGGCCCGCTTCGAGGATGCGCGCGATGTCTCGCGCCTGTCCGAACGCGTGATCGTCAACTGCACGGGGCTGGGTGCGCGCGACCTCTTCGGCGACGAGCAGCTGCGGCCCATGGCAGGCCAGCTGACCATGCTGCTGCCCCAGCCGGAGCTCGATTACGCCTATAGCGCGGGGGAGGGCGGGATACTCTACATGTTCCCGCGCCGCAGCTCGGTCGTGCTCGGCGGCACCACGGATCTGGATCTCGCCGACACCCACCCGTCAGCCGCCGAAACCGCACGCCAGCTCGACGGCCATGCGCGCATCGCCCGGCGGGTGGCCGGGTTGGAGAGGGTTGGGGAGTAGTTTCCCCTCGTCCTTCGAGACGTTCGCAACGCTCACCCTCAGGATGAGGGGAAAGAGCACCCAAAGCCCTCATCCTGAGGAGCCCGCAGGGCGTCTCGAAGGACGAGGGTCAGCGCCTTGGGCCTGCCGGCCTGTTCGCTGCGTTGAAACAGTCCCCCGGACTGTTTCATCCGCTAACGCGGATCGGCGCTCACCCCCTGAACGGGTCCTGCATCAGGATCACGTCTTCGCGCTCGGGGCTGGTGGAGACCATGGCGACCGGCGTTTCGATCAGCTCCTCGATGCGGCGCACATATTTGACGGCCTCTGCCGGCAGATCGGCCCAGGAGCGCGCGCCCTTGGTGGAGCCGCTCCACCCTTCCATCTCCTCATAGACGGGCTTTACGCGCGCCTGCTCGGCCGTGGAAGCGGGCAGGCGATCAATGATCTTCCCGTCGAGCTCGTACCCTGTGCAGACTTTGAGCGTTTCAAACCCGTCCAGCACATCGAGCTTTGTCAGCACGATGCCATTGAGCCCGTTGATCTTGGCAGACTGGCGCACCAGTACCGCATCAAACCAGCCACAGCGGCGCTGACGGGCGGTGACGGTGCCAAATTCATGGCCCTTCTCGCCGATCAGGCGGCCTGTCTCATCGGTCAGCTCGGTCGGGAACGGCCCTTCGCCGACGCGCGTGGTGTAGGCCTTCACGATGCCGAGCACATAGCCCGTCTTGCCGGGGCCAACACCGGTACCGGCAGCTGCCTGGCCTGCCACCGTGTTGGAGCTGGTCACGAAGGGATAAGTGCCGTGATCGACATCGAGGAAGGCGCCTTGCGCCCCTTCAAAGAGCACTTTCTGGCCATCCGCGATCGCCTCGTCCAGCAGCCGCCAGACAGGCGCGGCATAGGGCAGGATTTTCGGCGCGATCTCGAGAAGCGAAGCCACCAGCTCGTCAGCGGAATACTCCGCCTCGCCATAGCCGCGGCGCATGGCGTTGTGATGGTGCAGAAGGTCTGCGACGCGGGCGCGCAAACCCTGTTCGTCAGCCAGATCGATCACGCGCACCGCCCGGCGGCCGACCTTGTCCTCATAGGCAGGGCCGATGCCGCGGCGCGTCGTGCCGATCTTCATGCCGTCATCGCGATTTTCGCGGAAGCCATCAAGATCACGGTGGACGGGCAGGATGAGCGCGGCCGTCTCGGCGATCTTGACCAGATCCGGCGTCACATTGACGCCCTGCGCGCGCACCTTCTCCACTTCGGAGAGGAAGGCCCACGGATCGATGACAACGCCATTGCCGAGCAAGGACAGCTTGCCGCGCACGACGCCGGAAGGCATCAGCGAGAGCTTGTAGGTGACACCGTCCACCACAAGGGTGTGTCCGGCATTATGACCGCCCTGGAAGCGGGCCACGACATCGGCCCGGTGGGACAGCCAGTCCACGATCTTGCCCTTGCCCTCGTCACCCCATTGGGCGCCGACGACGACTACATTGGCCATGAGAGAAGCTCCGCTGAGGCTTGCGGACTGACGGCTTATAGCGCGAGAGGGAACCCTGCAAGGGCGCTTGGCTTATCGCTTACCGCCCGAAACGCCAGGAAATCCGCGCGCCGATCTCATCCAGGCCCTGATTGCGGCCCTGGCCGAGGATCTGGCCGTTGGAGAAGTGCTCGTAATAGACGCCGAGCGCCAGACGGTCGGTCAGCGCGTAGTCGAGGCCGAACTGGGTGTGGAAGAGGAAGCGCGAGCCAAGCAGGGCGCGCGTGTTGGCAAGCCGGATACGGACCGGATCGCCCGGCGGCAGGTCTGACACGTCCAGCACGCCATCGTGATAGGCCACCCCGAGCCCCAGATCGGCCGACCATCTTTCCGCAAAATTGCCCGTCCAGAGCAGGCCCGCAGCGCCCAGATTGGTCCAGCCATCCGAGTTGAAGGAGCCGTAGAGATAGGGCCGCGGCGAAAAGGCGAAGGAGAGCAGTTCCGGGCTGTCAAACACCAGCTGGCCGGTGATCTGAACCCCGGTCTCGGTGTCGTTGTAAAGGTCGTGACCGACCACACCGACCCGGACCTCGCTGATCTGGGCGTGGGCGGAGGCAGAACAGATGGCAAGGCTGAAAACACAAGCAAGGGCGGCAGCGCGCATGGGAATCCCCTCCACAAATATGGCGCGCACCTTATGGCGGAATGCGGCAGAGGAAAAGCGGCTGAATGTGGAGGAGCAGGTGGGACCCGCCGCGGAGCCGCGCTGGCGCTCCATCGCCCCCCTCAGTGCGATTTGTGTGCCGCGCTGGGACATCCGGGCGGATCCCGGCACACACTCCGCAAGAATGGTGCAAACGGAGGGCGCGCCGCCGGGTGGTCAGGGCCCGGCCCATAACGGGTTAGGGACCAAGCATGGCCTTACGCGTTCACGAATGGGGCATTTGCGCCGCGTGAAAGGCGAAAAAGCGGCGCGATGACCTCAGGGCCGGTAGGGCGTGATGGATTCCAGTTCCAGCGTGTAGGCGACCGATGCCAGATCAGTATCCTGACGCTGGATGCGCATCACGCCTTCGGCAAACACCGGATCCCACAGGCCCGCCACCTCGATGGGCTCTGACGTCTCGACATAGACCAGCTGGTTGGGCGGGGGTGGCGGCACGTGGATGCACGCACCCACATACGGCACCAGCAGGAAGCGCGTGACACGGCCCCCGGAGAAGAAATCGAACGGCAGGATATAGCCGCCAATGCGCACACGCTGGCCATCAAGTTCTTCAACCACGTTGAAGCTCATGATCTGCGGGAATTGCTCTGTGCCGAAATGCTCAAAGCCCATCTCGATCGCCTGCATCTGCTGCAGGCGGGCAAGGCGCTGGGCTTCGCCCTCCGGCAGCAGGTCAGCCCAGGTCAGCGAGCGGGCATCGCTGCTGGCAAGCGCCAGCACGGGCCCAGCCGCCATGGGCAGGGCAAGGAAAAGGGCAATCACAAGCGCGCGCAATTTCATGCCCGCGAATGTGGTTCGCGGGCATGATGAGGGCAAGAGCCGTTAACACGTTATAATATAACGCCAAACCTAGCGGATAGCGAGCCGGGAGGCCGTGGGGGTAAGGGTTCCGGAGGCTGCGCGCGTGCCGTCAAAGAACTGCACATCCACCCGCTCCAGACGCTCGAAAGCGTCAAAAAGCGCTGCGGTATCAATGCCATTGAGACGGTCCGGGCTGGCGCAGGAAAAGCCCCAGGTGACAAAGGCGTCCGAGTAGCGCGGCGCCGTTTCGTCTGCCGGCTGCCCGTGATCATGCCCGTGATCGTGGCTGTCATGGCCGTGATCGCCATGATCGTGATCATCATGATCGTGGCCGTGATCATGGTCATGGCTGTGGCCGCTATCGTGGTCATGGGCTTGATTATCGCCGTGCGCGCCGTGCTCATCGCTGTCTTCCGGCGCATCGGCAGGCGGAAAGCCATCAAGCGCAACATCACCGGCTACGCAGCTTGCTTCGGCGTTGAAGGCCAGCAGCGCACGCTCCACCAGTGCGTCGATTGCAGCATTGATGAGGGCTGCTTCTTCCGCATTGCGCGGCGCGCGCTCGAAACCAATGAGATTGTAGAGCGGGCTTTCCAGCTCCGCGACCAGCGTTCCATCCGGGTTCAGCGCCACAGCGAGCTCGGCAAGGCCGTGTACATGGGTGCCGGCATGGCGGTGTTCCTGCGCCAGAGCGGCGGTGCTGACGCCCGACAGAAGAAGGGCGGCAAGCAAGGTGCGGGTCATGGGGTCTCTCCCTGTTCGTGCCTAACGCGGATCAGATGCGAGCTCTGATCACGCCCGAAGGGTGGCCCGCCGACAGGGCCAAAATGCGGCGCGGCGACAGCCACGTCGTCATCATGATGGTGATGGATATAGTGATGGTCATGGGCGTGATGATCATGCCCTGCCCGGTGCGCTGCCGTCAGGCCGGTTGCCGCAACCGCGCCCAGCACCACCATGGGCACGGCGCGGCGCAGCTCGCCCGAGCGCGCCCGGGCCAGAAGATGGGCTGCGGAAACATGGATCATCACGCCTGCGGCCAGCCCCAGAAGGCCCGCTACCAGGGAAGGGGAGAGCGCGCCCGCCATCGGCGCGGTTGCGCCTGCAAAGATCAGCGTAGAGACGCCCGCCGCGAGGAATGACCACAGCATGGCGCGCCCGTCAGAGAGGCCTGCGCGCTGGAGCAGGATGAAGCAGACGGCAGCGTCGGCCGGCTTGTGCAGCAGAAGGCCCGCCCCTGCGGCAAAGCCGCTGAAGGAGTCCGAGGCGAACACGATGGAATAGGTCATGCCATCGAGCGCGGCATGGATGGCGATAGCAAAGACAGGGGCCATGGCCACCGCCTTGTCGGCATCGCCAGCAAACCGGCGCACGGTGCGTTGCAGGACGAAGCCTGCGGCGAGACCCGCCGCCACCATCCACAGCGCGAAACGGGAGCCTTCCATCGCTTCGGGGATCAGGTGCAGCACGGCAATCGTCAGCAGCAGGCCAGCGGAAAACGCAGCCAGCAGCGGGGAGTGCGCGCGCGTGAACCCGGCAGCCACACGCAAGCCGCCGAGCGTGGCCAGCACCACGCCCGCAGACAGAAGGGCAAACACCAGTGTGTAGAGGGCCGGGCTCAAGAGTGCTCCAGACCGGCAGTGTCAGCGCCACCGGGCGCGCTACCGTAATGTTATTCTGTAACGAGGTCTGGATTTAACGTTTAAGGGCTGCGCTGGCAAGGCGGGGCAGGTGAGAAAACTGTGGGGAGTCTGGGAGCCGCCAGACTGTCGTGGCCCGGACACCCATGGTGTCTCCCCCCGCCTGCGGGGGGAGTGGCCCGGAGGGCCGAGGGGGGGATTATCGAAACAAGCCCCCTACGTCTGGCAAGCCAGACACCTCCCCGCAGGCGGGGGAGGACATCCCTGTTGCAGG
>CAZCEG010000050.1:776-10505 GCA_964497275.1 uncultured Oceanicaulis sp. | reverse complement strand
AAGATGACAAGGCAATTGGACTTGGAGATCGAGCCGGTCAGCTTGCGCAGCGCCTGGCTCATCAGACGGGCCTGCAGACCGGGCAGGCTGTCGCCCATATCGCCTTCAAGTTCCGCGCGCGGGGTCAGGGCAGCAACCGAGTCGATCACCAGCACGTCGATGGCGCCCGAGCGCACCAGAGTATCGGTAATCTCAAGGGACTGCTCGCCCGTATCAGGCTGGGAAACGAGAAGCTCGCCCACATCCACGCCCAGCTTGCGGGCATAGATCGGGTCCAGTGCGTGCTCGGCGTCCACGAAAGCGCACACACCGCCGCGCTTTTGCGCCTCCGCGATGCAGTGCAGGGCCAGCGTCGTCTTGCCTGAGCTTTCCGGTCCATAAATCTCGACCACGCGGCCTTTGGGCAGCCCGCCCACACCCAGCGCGATATCAAGCCCAAGCGAACCTGTGGAGACCGCCTCCACATTCTGGTGGGGCCGGGCACCGAGCTTCATCACGGAGCCTTTGCCGAACTGCCGGTCGATCTGCGTAAGGGCGGCTTCAAGAGCCTTTGACTTGTCCATATCGGTGTCTTTCACCAGTCGGATTGGGGTTGTGGCCATGATTCCGGTTCCCTTATTTCATGCCCGGCCCGGATGGGCAAATCGGACGCTGTCAGGAATCTGTACCGGATTTGTTCGCAGAACACAAGTAGAACATTTTTGGGTCTCAGTCGCCGTCCGGGCGGATGTCGTTACCGCCCCAACTCGTCCTTCACCCGCTCGGCCAGCGCCTGCAGGCTGAAGGGTTTGGGCAGGAAGGAGATGTCGAGATCTGCCGACAGTGTGTGCGAAAAATGCTCCTCGGCATAGCCCGAGATGAAGATGATACGCGCATCACCAAGATAGGCCTTGGCCGCTTTCAAAAGGCCCGGCCCGTCAAGGCCCGGCATCACCACGTCGGAGATGATGAGGTCGAAACCGCCGGGCTCTGCCTCCAGCTTTTCAAGGGCCTCCTCGCCGTCCTCGGCCTCGACCACCTCATAGCCCCGCTTGATGAGCGTGGAGGCGGTGATGGTACGCACCGGCGCTTCGTCCTCGACAAGCAGGATGCGGCCACGCCCGGCAAGATCGGCCGGCTTGCGCGGCACTTCCACCTCGGCCCTGCGTGATTCGATTTTGCCGATTTCCTCCGCGTCCGGCTCATGGCCCGGCAGGTAGAGGGTGAAGGTTGTCCCCTCGCCAACGCGTGAACGCGCAAACAGGAAGCCGCCAGACTGCTTGACGATGCCATAGACGGTGGCAAGGCCGAGCCCTGTGCCCTTGCCCGGCTCCTTGGTGGTGAAGAAGGGCTCGAAAATCTTGCCCATCGTCTCCTCATCCATGCCTGAGCCTTCATCGGTGACATGGATCGCGGCCCAGCGCCCTTCGGCGGCATCGGGGGCGCCTGCCTGCCGCACGGCCTGCGCGTCGACCGCCTCGGTGGTGATGGTCAGCGTGCCCTTGCCCTTGCCGGCCATCGCGTCGCGGGCATTGGTGGTAAGGTTCATCAGCGCATTGACCAGCTCGTCGCGGTCAATGCGGATCAGCGGCACGTCGCGCCCATGGCGCAGCTCGATGCGCATCCATTCCTCAACGCTCTGGCGCAGGAGGTGGACCGCATCGGCCAGCGTTTCGGTCAGATCGACCGTCTCCACGCGCAAGGTCTGCTTGCGGGCAAAGGCGAGCAGATGCTTGATGCGCCCTGCGGCGTGGGCCACCACCGCATTGATGTTCTGCAGTTCAGGATAAGACGGATCGCCCACCGGGTGGCGCACCAGCAGCTCATCGGTGTTGAGCTTGATGGCGGTCAGGAAGTTGTTGAAATCGTGCGCCACACGGCTGACGAGCGCGCCGACGGCCTTGAGCTTCTGGGCCTGCGCGTACTGGCCTTCCAGCTTCCTCAGTTCGGTAATGTCGACGATATAGGCGGCGCGCTTGCCAGAGCGCGCGGGCGCAAGGAAGAGGTGCACGTCGCGCACGCCGGCATCGCCTGCCTTCAGGGTCAGGGCGACCGGCTCTGCACGCCCGCTTAGGGCCCGGGCAAAGGCCTTTTCCGCGCTTTCACCATCGGTCCAGTCAAACAGATCGGCAAACGGCGTGCCGGGGATCGCCGAACCGCCAGACAGCTGCAGGAAGGCGGGATTGGAATCTTCCACAATGGCCGCGGACGGGTCTGCCCCGTCAAGGCGCGCCACGCCGAACGGAGCACTGGCGAACATGTCATCAAACGTGCGCCCGGAGCGCCCGCCCGTGTGCTGGGCGATGACCTGCGCCACGCCCGGCGGCGTTCCGGCTGCCGTGAGGCCATAGACGACGACGCGGGCGCGCTCAGGCCGCCCCTCATCCCATTCCACCGCCAGCGTTACCGGGCTTTCCACGCCTTCACGTGCCAGAAGGCGTGCATCAAGACGCACAATGCCCTTCTCGCCGCGCGTGCGGATGAAGCTTTTTGCCATGTCACCGGCAAGGAAGTCCTTCACTTTCAGCGCCTGGCCTTCGGCAACATCCAGCCAGGTGCGCAGCGTGGCATTGGCTGCCAGCACCCTGCCCTCTCCATCGGCCATAAACAGGCCCACCGGCGCGTGCTCTGCCCAGTCCGGCACGCCAGGCTCTGCTTCCAGCACACCGGAGCGTTCAGCCGTGAAGCGCCATAGCGCGCCACCCGTGGCGACAGGATCGACCACCACAGCGTAGACCGCTCCGCCAGAGCCACCGAGCGCGGTCAGTGTCTCGCGGGCGGTCTGGCCACTGGCCGCTGCCTTGGAGAGCCGGTAGAGCGCGCCGCCCGCACTGCCCGGCCATAGCCGGTCAGGGGCAGGCAGGCTGATGCCTGACGCCAGAGGCGCAATCAGCTTTGCCAGCTCCCGGTAACGGGCGTTGGCCCACACGCAGCGCCCGCGCACATCGGTGATCAGCATGGGATCGCTCGCCGCATCCAGCGCCGCAGAGGTCAGCGCATCGGCGCGCACAGGCGCAGCCGGTTCGGCACGAAGCGAGCGCGCTGCATTTTCACCGGCTGCCAGTGCAAACAGCAGGATGAAGGCGACGAACGCGATGCCCGATAGCAGCATGAAGCCGTGCCAGCCTGCGGTCGAGGCTGCTACCAGCGCGAACCCGGCAGCGCCCAGCGCCATCAGGCCTGATATCCAGAACACCGTCCGGGCAAGCAGCGTCGTGCGGTCGGTTGCGCGCTTGGGCAGGCCGCGCTCGCGCACCTCCACCTTGTCCGCATCGGGCGTGCCGTGCGCCTTGTCGGTGTCTTTGGCAGGTTTTGCCTTGGCAGGAGCGTCGGTCATGTCCGCAGCCTTTGTTCAAATACGCATCGCGGCGCCCGGGCCCTGTGGCCTGCACCGCCAGAAGTGTGATCCATCACGCCGCGCGGCGGCGAAGCCTGCATCAAACGCCGATTCGCGCACGCGCGCCGCGCCCGAAACCTTCATGAGTACAGACCCTAGCGCCGCTTCGCCTTCAGGGTCAGCACGTAGCCGATGACCTTGGCGACGGCTGCAAAGTGTTCGGGCGGTATCACCTCATCGAGATCGACGCTCGCGTGCAGCGCGCGCGCCAGTGGCGGATCCTCCACGATGGGCACACCATGCTCCTCCGCGATCTCGCGGATTTTCAGCGCCACCGCCTCAACACCCTTGGCGACGCAGACCGGGACGGGCGTCACGCCCTGCTCGTATTTCAGCGCGATAGCGTAGTGGGTCGGGTTGGTGATCACCACGGCGGCATCGGGCACGGCGGCCATCATGCGCTTTCGCGCGCGCTCCTGCCGGATCTGGCGCAGACGCGCGCGCACCATCGGATCGCCTTCGGTTTCCTTGTATTCGTCGCGTATCTCGCGCCGGCTCATCTTGTTGCGGTCGTAGAATTGCTGGCGCTGGAACAGGTAATCGGCAAGCGCGATGAAGGCGAACACGGCCAGCGCCGCCAGCAATAGCTGGATCGCGATTTCCCGGAACAGCACGAGGATCTGGCCCAGATGCACGGCAGGCAGGCCCGCCAGCAGGGACTGGCGCGGCCACAGCACGATGGTGATCGCGGCAGCCACCAGCACCATCTTGCCGAGCCCCTTGACGAAATTGACCCAGCCCTGCGGCCCGAGGATGCGTTTCACGCCTTCCACCGGGCTGAGCTTGCTCAGCTTGGGCTCGATCTTGGAGGTGGTGAACAGGAGGCCATGCTGGACGAAATGACCGGCGACGGCGGCGGCCGTAATGGCCCCGAAGGCAAGGCTCATCACCAGCACCACACGGACGATGGCGCCCGCCGTCAGTTCCAGCGCGCCCGTGCTGTCGAGCGACATTTCGTGCGGCTTGGAGAGGAAAACGGACAGCTCGCGCAACAGCCCGCCGCCAATAGCCGGGCCGAAGGCGGCCAGAACGCCCAGCCCCGCAGCCAGGATGAACCAGGCCGGTATCTCCTGCGATTTCGGGACATCACCCTTCTCGCGCGCCTTGTCCAGCTTTCGCTGGCTTGGCGGCTCGGTCTTTTCACTCTTGTCCTCACCCTCGGCCATCGATCACCTCACATCAGCGTCGCGGCGAAGGTTTCAAAGCGCTCCAGCCAGACCATCGCCATGGTGCCGAGCGCAATCGCGAAAATGGCAAAGCCGAACAGAATGTTCAGCGGCATGGCGATGAAGAATATCTGCACCTGCGGCATCATGCGGGAAAGCACGCCTAGCCCCAGATAGAAGACGAGGCCAAAAAGGATCAGAGGCGCAGCCAGCTGTATGCCGATGGTGAACGACCCGATGAAGAGGTCCAGCGCCCAGACCGCCGCATCACCCCACATCGGCTCGGCCCCGGCGGGCATCAGCGCGTAGGAGCCGGCTGCCGCGCGCAGCAGCATGTGGTGCAGATTGGTGGTGAAGATCAGCGCGATGAAAAAGAGGTTCAGGAAGGCCGCTGGCAGCGCGCCGGACTGGCCCTGTGCCGGGTCAAAGGCCTGCGCCATCGCCATGCCGGACTGATAGCCGATCACCTGACCGGCAACCGATGCCGCAGCCAGAAACAGCCGCGCCGCTGCCCCGATCATAAGCCCCGTCACCACTTCTGCCATCACGAAGCCGAAAAGCCCAGCAAGCGTTTCGGGCTGGGCTGGCAAGGACGGCGCGATCACCGGCCCGACGGCAAACGCAAACGCCAGAGCGAAGGAGAGCCGGATACGGATGGGGATGAAAGGCTCGCCAAAGCCCGGCAACAGCATGAGGATTGCCCCCATGCGGGCAAACACCAGCGCCGCTGCAAATACGATCGCCGGAAGATCGAAGGTAATCAGCATCGCAGCAGCTAACCTGCCGCGATTCTGTCCGCGATACCGGCCATGAATGCGCCAAGGATCGCGCCCATCAGCGGCAGGAACACCACCAGCGCCAGGAAGATCGCAAAGATCTTCGGGACGAAGACCAGCGTCATTTCCTGCACCTGGGTAAGGGCCTGAAACAGCGCGATGATCACACCCACCGCCAGCCCGATCAGCATAACCGGAGCCGCCATGGCGAGCATGATCCAGATGGCCTCGCGGCCGACATCAAGCACATCTGCGCCGGTCATGGTGCGGGCTCCTTCTGATCCCGTGTCGACATTTCGGCTTCAGGACAGCCTTGCGCCGGTTAAGAAAGGTTAAACGGGCGTTTACCCTTTGCCGTGTTTTACGGATTATTGCGCCGCCAGCGCTCCATGGCCGAAGAGATGGCAAAGGTCTCGCGGTATTTCGGTGAGCCTGACGGCCGGGGCGGACGCTCTCCCGTCAGCGCCATGATTTCGGCCAGCTTGTTGTGCGCCGCGCCCGCCTGCCCTGCCCCGATATAGGCGTGCAGCTCGACAAGCGCGTTGGAGAGCGGATCATGGGCGCGGATCACGAAATAGGGCTCATCGTCCGCCAGATCTGGCAGGCAGTCGAACTGGGAGGGGTTGGCTTTCGAGCCCAGCGGCGCATCACTCATTGTTTCAGCCCTTTCATGTGCCACGCGGCGAGCCGCATCAGACCTTGTTCTGACCCGATTCCGCACCGCATGTCAGATGCACATCTGCCCTCTTTTCGAGTGCCAGCAAAATCGCCAAATATCGTGTTGCGGACGCCGAGGCTCGCACCTGCGCCGCGATATTTTTTGAGCGTTCTTTTGTTGGAGTGGACGATGACTACCGAACGGACCGCGCAAGGTGCGCGGCTGACCACCCATGCGATCCTCGCTGCGGTTACGGGTTCTCTCTTCATCACGGTGACGGGCTATCTGACTATCGCCGCCCTGATCTGGGCGCTGGGTCTGACCCTGCAGCTGCCCATGCTGGCCATCGAGATCGGTGAAGGCATAGCAGCTCTTGCGGCCATCGTGCTGACCGGGATCGTGATCCGCTGGGCCCTGATCCTGGAAGCCAGCGCCTGAGCGGCGAACTGGTCTGACATATCTGGCAAGGCAGGGCGGGCGATAACGCCTGTCTTGCCTCTGCCACATTTGCGGGTTCACACTCCCCGGCATGGAGGTTCCACTGTCACGGAACCGGGGAGGACAGACCCATGACCTTACGCCACCTCGCTTTAGGCCTTCTGGCAAGCTTTGCGCTGACCGCCTGCGGTAATGGAGGTCAGGACCAGACCTATTCTGCGCCTGACGCCGGCTATGAGGTGGCTGCGGCCCCTCAGGCCATGCGCGCTTCTGCGGTCGCTGGCTCACCGCCTGCCCCTCCGCCGCCTTCGGCCCAGCCGGGGTCTGGCGCAGAAGCTCAGGAGACGGCCCTGCTGGCCTACAGCCATGCCTATGGCCTGCGGGTGCCAAGCGCGGGTCTTGCCGCCCTTCATACCAGCCATCAGCAGGCCTGCGCAGCGGCGGGCGGCAATGTCTGCCGGGTGATCAATGCCTCGATCAGCGATCCTGATGGCGAGCGCCCTTCCGGGTCGCTGGAAATCCGTGCCCGGCCGGACTGGATCGCGGCTTTCCGGGCCTCGCTTGGTGAACAGGTCAGCGAGGCCGGCGGCACGATCAGCTCTGAAAACACCTATGTTGAAGACCTGACCACCCAGATCGTCGATGGCGAGGCGCGCCTGCGGGCTCAGGAAGCGCTGCGCGACCGTTTGCAGACCCTGCTGGAGACGGCAGAAGGCCCGATGACGGATGTGCTGGCGGTGGAGCGCGAGCTCGCCCGTGTGCAAGCCGACATTGATGCCCGCGCCAGCGTGATCGCTGCCCTGCGCACGCGGGTGGAAACCTCCCGCCTCACCATCAGCTACCAGCCCATCGTCAGCCCGGCCTCGCCCATCCGTTTCAACCCGATCATGCAGGCGCTCGAAGACTTCACCGACACGCTGTCTGAAGGCGTGGCCAATGTGATCCTGTTCGTAGCGGTGATCCTGCCCTGGCTGATCATCGGTGTGCCGCTTGCCTTCCTCATCCGCTGGCTCTGGGGCCGCCGGAAGAAGAAAAAGGCGGCTGCAGCGAAGGCTGGCTAACGCGCTGCGTGATGTCGCTCACACCGGCAGTTCGGTCGTGTTCTTGATCGCTTCCATGGCAAAGCTGGCGCTCACATCGGAGAGCGGGGCAATGGCGATCAGCTTCTTGTAGAACGCGTCATAGGCCGCGATTTCGGGCAGGACGATCTTGATCAGATAATCCACATCCCCGCTCATCCGGTAGAACTCGACCACTTCGGGCAGGCGCGCCACGCCGCGCGAGAAGGCGTCCAGCCAGTCGGCATCATGCCGGTTGGTGCGCACGAAGATGAAAAGCGTGGCTTTCAGCCCCAGAGCGTCAGGCTCCAGCAGCGCCACGCGCTTGCGGATAATGCCCGCCTCCTCCAGCCGCTTGATGCGCCGGGCAACCGGCGTCGGGCTGAGGCCCACAGCATCAGCGAGCTCCTGCACGGTGCGGTCAGAATCGTCCTGCAACAGGCGCAGCAGCTTCACATCGGACTCGTCCAGCGCCAACATTTCGATCTCCCGTGGTGATTTTCACCAACCCTTACCATGAATCCGCAGAAAATAGGTAAAAATCGCTCCGCAAAGCATGGTTTCATGTCTGCCATGGACATATTTGCAACGCCCACCGCCCCTGATGCCATCCGCGCCGGCCTGATCGCAGGCAGCGCGATGATCCGCACCCCGTTCGGGGAGCGCCCGCTGGTCTATGCCGACTACACAGCCTCTGGCCGCCCGCACCGCGCCGTCGAGGAGAAGATTGCCACGCTCCACGCCCTCCTCGCCAATCCGCATACCGAAGACAGCGCTACGGGAAGGGCCTCCAACGCCTGGCTGCGTGAAGCGGAAACCACCATCAAGCGCGCGGTCAATGCCTCTGCCGATGACGCGCTCATCCCGTGCGGCACGGGCGCGACGGCGGCCATCCACAAGCTGCAGGAAATCCTGGGGATTGCCTGTCCGCCCGCGAGCTGCGCGCGCCTGTGGGAGGCGGCAGAGACCGCCCTTGGCGCAGAGGCGCGCACCGCGCTGGAAACCGCCATCCGCGCGCAAGGCCCTGTCGTCTTCATCGGCCCTTACGAGCATCACTCCAACGAGCTGACATGGCGTGAAAGCTTTGCCACCGTCGTGCGCGTGGATCTCGCCGCCGATGGCGGGATCGATTTTGACCATCTCCAGAGCCTGCTGACCGATCCGCGCTGGCAGGGCCGCAGGCGCATTGGCGCGTTCTCGGCAGCCTCCAACGTCACGGGGCTGAAGACCGACGTGCGCCGCCTTGCGCGCCTCCTGCACAGCCATGACGCCATCCTCGCGCTCGATTGCGCGGCGAGCGCCCCCTACACAGCCATAGACATGCACCCGGAAGGCGATCCGCAAGCGCGCATCGATGCTGTCTATTTCTCGCCGCACAAATTTGTCGGCGGGCCGGGCTCGTGCGGCGTGCTGGTGTTCAACAAGGCGCTCTACCGGCGCGACCTGCCCCCGACGGTGAGCGCAGGCGGCACGGTGCGCTATGTCTGGGATGGCGGGCACGACTTCATCGAGGACATTGAAGGCCGCGAAAAGCCGGGTACGCCCGGCCTGCCGCAGATCGTGCGCGCAGCGCTGGCGATGGAATTGCGGGATGCGGTGGGCGTGGAGACCATCCATCAGCGTGAGCACGCGGCGCTGGAGCGGGCCTTTGCCCACTGGAGCCGGAGCCGGGGCGTGGAGGTGCTGGGGCCTGCCGATGCAGACCGGCGGCTCGGCATCGTCTCCTTCAACCTTCTGGACCCGCGTGGCGGCTATCTCCATCCGCGCTTTGTCACGACGCTTTTAAGCGATCTGTTCGGCATTCAGGCGCGGGCGGGCTGTGCCTGCGCGGGCCCCTACGCCCACACTCTGCTCGGCATTGATGATGCGCGTACGCAAGGCTTCCGCACCGCCGTACTCGCCGGCAATGCGGGCCTGCGGCCGGGCTGGAGCCGGGTCAGCCTGCACTGGGCGATGGACGAGGCCGAGATCGACTATGTGATCCGCGCCATCGCCTTCATCGCCGAAGAGGGCTGGAAATTCCTCGACCTCTACCGGTTTGATCTCGCCACCGGCGCGTGGAGCTGGCGCGGTGCGGCCCGTGTCGATGCCCGCGAGGCGATCTGCGGCGAAGCCCCTGAGGATCGCGGCGCTCTCTTTGCCGCCCTGCTGGATGAAGCGCGGGACCGCGCCTGCGCCCTCTCGCCCTGCCCGGATGCGCGTCCCCGCCTGCCCGACGCGGTAGAGCCCTTGCGCGCGTTCTCGCTGCCGGTGGAGT
>CAZCEG010000050.1:0-766 GCA_964497275.1 uncultured Oceanicaulis sp. | reverse complement strand
AAACGCCCTCGTCCTTCGAGACGGCCTTTCAGGCCTCCTCAGGATGAGGGCTTGTTGTGCTTTTCACCTCATCCTGAGGGCGAACGCAGTGAGCGTCTCGAAGGACGAGGGGAAAAGCTACCCCTCATCCATGCCAAAATCGAAATTGGGGGCCGAGTGAGTGAGCGCACCGACCGAGATCACGTCGACGCCCGTTTCGGCGATGACGCGGATGGTGGAAAGGGTCACCCCGCCGGAGGCCTCCAGGATCGCCTTGCCCTTGGCCGCCTTCACCGCCGCTTTCATGTCATCGGGCGAAAAATTGTCGAGCAGCACGCTCTCTGCGCCGGCTGCGAGTGCGTCATCGAGCTGGTCCAGCCTGTCGATCTCGACGGCAACCCGGGTCATGTGACCGGCATGGGCTTTCGCGCGGCGCACTGCCTCGCCCACACTGCCCGCAACGGCCACGTGATTATCCTTGATCAGGATGGCGTCATCGAGCCCGAAGCGATGGCTCGCCCCGCCGCCAGCGCGCACGGCGCTCAGCTCCAGCGCGCGAAGCGTCGGCGTGGTCTTGCGCGTGTGGGCGATTTTCGCGCCCGTGCCCTTCACCGCGTCTACATAGGTGCGCGTCAGGGTGGCGATGCCGCTAAGGCGGCCAAGGAAGTTCAGCGCCGTGCGCTCTGCCATCAGGATGGCGCGGACAGACCCTTCGACCGCCAGCACCACATCGCCTGCGGCCAGCGTGTCGCCATCTTTCATCCGCCAGCCGGTTTTCAGCGCCGGG
>CAZCEG010000049.1:1171-10554 GCA_964497275.1 uncultured Oceanicaulis sp. | reverse complement strand
CAGCGCGCCAAGACCGCGGATCAGATAGCCGCGGCTTTGCGTGATCGTCACCAGATAAAGCCCGCTCACCATGCCGAGCGCGATCGCGGCGGGCACGCTGGGGCCCACCGTGCCTGCGCTCGCCTCGTTCAGGAAGCCGCCGAGAAGCGCGCTGCCTGCGCCTGCGCCTAGAGCCACCAGCGTCCAGCGCAGGCCAGTGATGACCCACAAGGCCGCCTTGTGGCGCGGCCGGTTATGGTCGGAGACGAAAAGCCGCCCCGACAGCCTTGCCATGCCCGCATAGCGCTTGCGGCTCTCCGGATTGTGCACAAGCTCGAACAGGGCTGAGGCAATCAGGCCTGCCACGACAGAGACAGCGAACGCTTCCAAGGCCGCACCCTTCCATAACGCCCCGTTACCCATGAAAGGCCGGACCGCGGCAATGATCAACAGCGCATTTGTGCGCGCTGCACATGGCGGCAGATGATTGACGCGCGGCGCTGCTTGGCTAGGTTGCGCGTGAAGTCCCGGCCCCCTCCGCGATCATCTCCTTGCCGGGCGCGAGGATGCTCCCATGGCTGATATCTATGACGTTGTAATCATTGGCGGTGGCCCCGGCGGCTATAACTGCGCGATCCGCGCTGGTCAGCTTGGCCTGAAGACGGCCTGCATCGAGATGCGCAAGACGCTCGGCGGCACATGCCTCAATGTCGGCTGCATCCCGTCCAAGGCGCTGCTGCATGCCTCCGAGTTCTATGAAACCGCCGGCAAGGAATTTGCCGATATGGGCATCGAGACCGGCAAGATCTCCCTCAATCTTGAAAAGATGATGGGCCAGAAGGACGACGCGGTGGCCGGTCTCACCAAGGGCGTGGCGGGCCTGTTGAAGAAGAACAAGGTCGACCATATCGAGGGCAAGGGCCGCATTGCCGGCAAGGGCAAGGTGGTCGTGACGGCCCCGGACGGTTCTGAAAAGACGCTTGAAACGAAGAACATCGTGATCGCCACGGGCTCTGAAGTTACCCCTCTGCCAGGCGTCGAGATCGACGAGAAACAGATTGTGTCCTCCACCGGCGCGCTGGCACTGGACAAGGTGCCCGGCAAGCTGGTGCTGATCGGGGCGGGCGTGATTGGCCTTGAGCTCGGCTCGGTCTGGCGGCGTCTGGGCTCGGAAGTGACCGTCGTGGAATATCTCGACCGGGTGCTGCCGACCATGGATGGCGAGATTTCCAAGCAGGCCAAGCGCCTGTTTGAAAAGCAGGGCCTGATCTTCAAGCTGTCACGCAAGGTGACGGGCGTTGAGAAGACCAAATCGGGTCTGAAAGTGACCACGGAAGCCGCCAAGGGCGGCGAGGAAGAGGTGCTGGACGCCGATGTGGTGCTCGTCTGCATTGGCCGTCGTCCGTATACGGAAGGGCTCGGTCTTGAAACCGTGGGTATCGAGGCTGACAAGCGCGGCTTCATCCCCAATGATCACTTCAAGACGTCGGCTGAGGGTGTCTGGGTGGTCGGTGATGCAACCTATGGCCCGATGCTTGCCCACAAGGCCGAGGATGATGGCGTGGCATGCGCCGAGCTGATCGCGGGCAAGGCGGGCCATGTGAATTATCTCGCCACCCCCAGCGTCGTCTACACGCGCCCCGAGATCGCCAGCGTCGGCTATACCGAGGAGCAGCTCAAGGAGCAGGGCCGCGCCTACAAGGTTGGCAAATTCCCCTTCATGGCGAATTCACGCGCGCGCACCAATCACGACACGGACGGGTTCGTGAAAGTGCTGGCTGACGCCGAAACCGACGAGATCCTGGGCGGCCACATCATGGGTCCGCATGCGGGCGAGATGATCGGCGAGCTGGCGCTGGCCATGGAATTCCGCGCCGCCTCAGAAGACATCGCCCGCACCAGCCATGCCCACCCCACCCTGTCGGAAGCGATCCGTCAGGCCTGCATGGGGGTGGAAGGCTGGACGATGCAGATGTAAGAAGGAGAGGGCAGGCTTTTATCGGGGCGCATGGCAGATGACCACTCACGGCAGATCGGCTGGACGCGTCCAGTGCGCCACCGCGCGCCTGCGCCTCGTGGCGCTGGACGAGGCACTGGCAGGCCTGCAGCTGCGCAAGCCGGCCGAGTTTTTCCGTGCACTGAATGTCAGTCCTGAAGCGGCCTGGCCGCCTGAACTGCATGATGCCGAAACGATGCAGCACACGCTCGACCGGCTGAGCGCCAGCCCCGATGAGACGGGCTGGCATGGCTGGGTCTTCATCATGCGCTGGGCGGATGATGCGCCGGGCCGCCTTGTCGGCGCGGGCGGGTTCCATGGCCGTCCGGATGCGCAAGGCATTGTCGAGATCGGCTATTCCATGCTGCCAAGCTTCCGCGAGCAGGGTCTTGCCACCGAAGCAGTCAAGGGGCTTGTGGGCTGGGCGCTGGGCCATGAGGGCGTGACCGCCATTACGGCGCGCACGCTGGCAGATGGCAGGGCATCACGCCGGGTGCTGGAGAAGGCAGGTTTCCGCCTGACCGGCGAGATCAGCGATCCCAGCGAGGGGCAGCTTGCCCTCTACACCCTTGCCCGCAAGGCCGCATGAGCGCGCCCTCCCGCGGCAATATCGTCATTCTGACGGGGGCGGGCATCAGCGCGGAATCCGGGCTTGGCACGTTTCGCGACAAGGGCGGCATCTGGGAAAAGTTCGACTGGCAGAAGCTGGCAACCCCGCAGGCCTTCGCTGCCGATCCGCATAGCGTCCACGCCTTCTACAATGCCCGCAGGGATAATCTCCTCGTGGCCGAGCCCAATGACGCTCACAGGGCCCTCGCGGCGTTTGAGACGCTCGGGGAGGGCGAGGAGTGGGGCAGCTTCCTGCTGGTCACCCAGAATATCGACAACCTCCATGCGCGCGGCGGCTCGCGCGAAGTGCTGCACATGCATGGCGAGCTTCTCAAGAGCCGCTGCAATTTCTGCGGCCATTTGTTCGAGCACGAACACCCCGTCACCGTGAGCACGCCCTGTCCCGGCTGCGGGAAAAAGGGGGGCTTGCGCCCCCACGTGGTCTGGTTCGGGGAGATGCCGCTGGGCCTTGATACGATCTATGAGGCGATTGTCGCGTGTGATCTCTTCATCGCCATCGGCACGTCCGGCACGGTCTACCCGGCGGCGGGGTTTGTGACCGAAGCCAAAGCCGCCGGGGCCTGGGCGGTGGAATTATCGCTGGAGCCGGGCGAGGTGAGCACACTCTTTGACGAGCGCCATTACGGCCCTGCGACAAAGCTTGTGCCGGAGTGGTTTGCGAGGTTCTAGCCCTACTCCACGCTGTCCTCGATCGCGTGCATGTCCTCGTCCGACAGGCCGAAATGATGGCCGATCTCGTGCACCAGCACATGGGCGATCAGCTCATCAAGGGTGACATCACCGCGCTCGCACCATTCCAGCAGGATGGGCAGGCGGTAGAGAAAGACATGGTCCGGCATCGCGCTGCTATCCATCAGGGATTTCCCGGTCAGGTCGACGCCGTGATAGAGCCCGCTCAGCTCATAGGCGTTCTCGATTCCGAGGGCCTTCAGCGTGTCCTCATCGGCGAAGTCGGCGATCTGGATGACCACATTGCCGCACATGGCCCGAAACCCCTCCGGCAGGGCGGCGAAGGCCGCCTCGGCAAGGGTGAGAAAATCGGCTTCTGACGGGGCGAACGCGCCATTCCATTGCATTGTCATGTCACCTTACTAGCTTTGGGAGAGGCGGGTGCAAACCCCCGCGCTTGCCAACGGAACAAAGTTCGAACACACTTGGCTCATGGCTCCTGAACCCGTATCCATCGCCTCGCTGACCAATCCGGCCATTGACGATGCGCAAGGCCTGATGCGCGGCGCGGCGCGCCTGCTCTCGCATCTGGGCTTTGCCGCCGTGCCGGAATTTTCGCTTCCGTGCGGGCGGCGCGCAGACCTTATGGGGCTGGGCCCCAAGGGCGAGTTCGTGATCGTGGAGATAAAGTCCGGCGCCGCCGATTTTCGCGCCGATGGCAAATGGCCGGAATATTTCGACTGGTGCGACCGCTATTTCTTTGCCGTCTCCGAGCGCTTCCCGCGCCATCTCATTCCTGAGGAAACCGGCCTCATCATTGCAGACGGGTTTGGCGGAGCGATCGTGCGCGAAAGCCCGGTAAAGCCGCTTGCCCCTGCCCGGCGCAAATCGGTCATGCTGCGCTTTGCCCGCACCGCTGCCGAGCGGGCCATGCGGGGTTAGCGCTTCGCCGGATTGCGCCCGGATGCGGGGCAAATTCGGGTTGTAACGGCTCCGATCTTCACCAATAGTGGCACGCTGAGGGAGCTTCCCGGGGGGGCAAGCCATGACGCCAGTGCGTGTGACGGCCTTTATTGGCCTGGGTTTCTTGCTGTTTGGGGCAATCGCGTGGTTGTCCCTGCAAGGCCCGTCTGGTGGAGATCCGGCCGGCCCCGTCGCTGACACTCCTCCACCCTCTGCGGCGGACCTTCCGGCAGCGGTGCGGGAGTTGTCCTACGGTCCGGCGCCCCGCTTTGTGCAGCCTGTATCACTGGCTGAGGATGTGGCGTCAGGCACGGCATCACCAACGGGCCTGCGGCTGCATGTGCTTGATACCCAGCACGATGCGACGCAGCGCGAGACCGTCCAGTATAGCCGCTACGTCATGTCCGCGAGCTCGCTTGCGGGCGTCAATCTGATGTCCAGCTTCGCTGTCTCGATTAACCCGAACTATCAGCGCATTGTGGTGCATGACGCCCTCGTCACGCGGGGGGAAGAGACGCAGAGCCGCAATGGCCGCATCGCGGTGGACTTCATCCGCGCCGAAACCGAGCTCGCCCAGAACATCATTACGGGGCAGGAAATCGCTCTGATGCGCATCGAAGATATCCGCATTGGTGACGTGCTCGACCTGAGTTTCTCGGTTGTCGGCACATTGCCTCCGCTGGGAATGCCGCGCGCGCAAACCTTCGTGCTTCAGCTCGACCTGCCCGTCGAACAGTACTCCGTGCGCTCGATCTGGCCGCGCGGTGCCACGCACAGCGTGCTCGCGGGCGGCGATGCCTTCGAACCTGTGATCGAACGGCGGGGTGGCAATATCGTCTTTGCTTGGCCACCCCGGCCCACGGAGGTGTTGACCGTCGAAGAGGGCGCCCCCCTCTGGTACCAGCAAGTGCCCAGCGTCATGATCAGCTCGTGGCCGGACTGGGCAAGCGTGTCCCGCTGGGCGGCTCCCTATTACCGGACACGGGCGGTGCCCGAACCGGAAGTGGCGGAAATTGCCGAGACGATAGCGCGCGACCATGCTGGCGATGCGGCCCGCACCATTGCGGCGCTGCAATTCGTGCAGGACGAGATCCGGTATATGGCGGTTCTGCTCGGCGATGGCGGCTACGTGCCCTCCACGCCATCGCAGACGCTGCGCCGCCGCACAGGCGACTGCAAGGACAAGACCCTGCTGCTCCTGTCGATTCTGGATGCGTTGGGCATCGAGGCCTATCCGGCGCTTGCCAACACCGAGGTTGGCCGGGCGCTTGGTGCGTCGGTGCCCGCTCCCAGCGCGTTCAACCATGTGCTGGTTCAGGCGCGTATCCGCGACGAGATCTTCTGGCTGGAACCGGCCGCGCGGTATCAGAGGGGGCGTCTGCACAACCGCCCGCAGCCTGACTACGGCCTCGCCCTCGTGCTCGACGGACAGGCGACCGATCTTGTGCCCATGGCGAATGACAACGCTCCTGTCCCTTCAATGGTGGTCCGTGAGGCGTTCGAACTGATGCGTGACGGCCCCGATGCGCCATCCTTGTGGACCATGGAAGTGGAAATGCGCGGCGCCTTTGCCGATGAGTGGCGTGAACTCGTTAAAGAGGCGGGCCTTGGCACGTTTCAGGACTATTATGACGCTTTCTACCGGTCATATCTTGGATCGGCGGAGCGCGAAGACGCTCTGGCCTTCGAAGACGACGAAGAATCCAATATCGTGACGCTGACCGGCAGCTGGCGCGCCGGGCCGCTCTTTGGCACGGCGCGTGCGGATGGCAGGCGCTATTTCAACCTCGTCGTTCACGGATTGCGGGACATTCTGGGCGATCTGTCGCCGGATAGACGCACGCCTGTTTCGGTCGCTTATCCCTTTCGCGCCCGCCATATAATTGAAGGGGGCATCGACGCCCCGGACGGCAATTACTGGAACCTGGAGAACAACGATCAGGCGCTTTCCAACGATGCCTTCGATTTTGAGCAATCACAGCGATACGAAAACGGCCTGCTGACCACGACGTTTGAAATACGCACGCATCAGCCATCGGTAATGCTGACCGACGAAATCGCAGCCCATGCCCGTGCAGTCAGACAGGCCTTGCGCTTTCACCTCTATATCAGCGCCGGTGACGCGGCCGAAGTGGTGGACAAGAACTAGCCTGCGCCCATCGCAGCTTTCAGCGCCGTCCGGAAAGCGGGCAGGCGGGCTGCGTAGCGCGCCCTGGCGCCTAACCGAGCGGACCCCGGCGCGCCCATTCGGCGATTTTCCCCTGCACCTTCGGCGAGGCCTCATCCTCCCGACCGGGAATAATCGAATCCCGTCGCAGGATGCCCGGTGCCATCAGGATCACAGCCCAGTAGATGATCAGGCCCAGATAGGCCAGCAGTGCCAAGGCTGCCACGGGCACGAGGATGTAGAAGAAGGCCCCCTCTACAGCCATCATCCAGCAAAATAGCAGCAGCGCCACAGCTCCCGCCACACCCAGCAGATGGCCGTTGAGTGCCTTCCAATGGGCTTTGCGCATCTCGGGATTAAGTCCACCGCAGGCCGGGCACGGAGCCACGCCTACACCGTTGGCGACCGCGTTACGCACCTTGGCGTCGAATTTCTCACTGTCATACTCGTTCAGCTCAAGAGCATGAAAATAATAGTATCGCGTACCGCAGGCCGCGCAGACGGCATCGCGGCGTATGTCTGCTTTGAATTTTCGGGCCATCTCAAGTGCCTCGTGCAGTCGTCCCTGACTGAAGTTTAGGCGCGTGCGTCTGTGTTATTCAACACTAAACACTGCCCAGTCCGGTCCGGGATGCCGGGCCCGCAGTGCCGGAGGTCTTGCCATGGCGCAGCCAGCACGCGACCTCTCATCCTCCCATCGGCAGCTAGCGCGGGGCGCGTTTGGCGAGGATGCGCTGGAGCGTGCGCCGGTGCATGTTCAGCCGCCGTGCGGTTTCCGACACGTTGTGATCGCACAGTTCGAAGACGCGCTGGATATGCTCCCAGCGTACGCGGTCCGCGCTCATGGGATTTTCCGGCGGTTCCGGCTTGTCACCGGGCAGGGCGAGGAGGGCTTTCACCACATCGTCCGCATCAGCAGGCTTGGATAGATAGTCGATAGCGCCGGACTTCACCGCCGCCACAGCGGTCGCGATATTGCCATAGCCGGTCAGCATCACCGCGCGGCAGTCAGGACGGCTCGCATGCAGGGCGCGCACCACGTCGAGCCCGTCTCCGTCTTCCAGGCGCAGATCCACCACCGCAAAGGCGGGCGGATTGCCGCGTGCGATCTCGAGAGCTTCAGCGACGCTTGCCACCGCCGATACGACAAAGCCGCGCTGCGTCATCGCCCGGCCAAGCCGGTTACGGAAGGGCGCATCATCATCAAGGATGAGCAGGGTCTTGTCGGCTGGCAGGTTTGGCAATTCGGTCATCGTGGCGTCCAGTGTGTGTATCGGTTCAATGATGGTCCATGCTGATCTAGGGCAAGCAGGCTCCGGTTGGAAGCGTTTCGCCCTGATCGTCAGTCTTCACGCACGTCCACGCGGGTGCGCGGCAGGGACAGGGATACCCGCGCCCCGCCAGAGCTGGAGCCATTGTCGAAGACTACCTCACCGCCCACCCGCTCGATCAGCGTCTTGGCGATGAACACGCCCAGGCCCAGTCCGCCAAGGCCGGTGCGGCCCTTGCGGCTGGAGATATAGGGCTCGCCCAGCTTGGCAAGGATTTCCGGCGAATAGCCCGGCCCGTCATCACTGACGGTGATGTGGATGGCCTGCGCGTCCCAGCGGGCGCTGACCTCCACCGTGCCTTGCGCGAAATCGACCGCGTTTTCGATGAAATTGCCAAGCGCGTAGAGCACTTCCGGGCGGCGGCGCACCACTGGCACCTCGCCCTCCCCGCCTTCCAGCTGGACCAGAATCGCAATCCCGAGCCCATGCAGCGGTGCGGCCACCTCTTCGAGCGCATCACCCAGCACGATGCGGTCATGCATGCGGTCGGTGTCGCTGGGCGCTTGCGAAAGGCGCTTGAGGATGTCGCGGCAGCGCTGCGCCTGCGAGACAAGCAGCGCCGCGTCCTCCTGCATTTCAGGGTCCTTGGCGGCGCGCGCCATCTCTTTTGCCGTCAGCTGGATGGTGGCGAGCGGGGTGCCCAGCTCATGGGCGGCGGCAGCAGACAATGCGCCCAGCGCCGAAAGGCGCTGTTCGCGCGCCAGAACCGACTGGGTGGCCGCCAGAGCGGTTGCCATGCGCCGGGCCTCGCTGCCCACCCGCCACGCATAGACAGCCGTAAAGGCGATGGTGATCGCCAGCGCGACCCACAGGCCTGTCCTGTAGAGCCAGGGCAAGGCGAGCTCGCCCGCGCGCGCATTCCACGGCAGTGGCATGTGCCAGATGCTGATGGCGATGGAGCCTGCAACGGTCAGTACTGCCAGCGTCACCCACCAGCGCACCGGAAGGCTCGCCACGCCGATCAGGACAGGCGCGGCCACCACGAAGGCGAACGGATTGGCCATGCCGCCTGTAAGGCCCACCAGAGCCATCACCTGCAACACGTCATAGGCCAGCTGGGCAAAGGTCTCCCTGTCGCTGGCAAAACGCTGGGTAGGCTGGCTGAACGCGATGGCGAAGTTCAGGATAACGCTTGCCGCGATCACCCCCAGACAGAGCAGGACCGGCAGGTCAAATCCCAGCCCGTAGTGAACGCCAAGGACCGTGATTGTCTGTCCGCCAATCGCCAGCCAGCGCAGGACGATAAGGGTGCGCAGGCGCACCCGCCCGAAGAGCGGCGTCAGGCTCGGATCGGTGCGGGTCTCGTCGGCTTCAGGCTCGAATATCGCCATGACACACTCCGGGGCAAGGGTGCTGCATTGCAGCGCACCGTCTCGACATAGGGGCAAATCGCACCCTATCTATACGCAGTAAGATTTCGGGAGACGACAATCTTGAACTGGTCAGAACGACCTGTCTGGCTTTTGCCGGTGCTGGCAACGCTTGCGTGCGTGGCCATTGCGGCAGCAGCCTTCCTCACCATGGCACCGCAGGGCCGCGCGCCGGCCCCCAGCGTGCAGGAATCCGGGCGCGCCCTGATCGGCGGACCGTTCGAACTGGTGAACCATCATGGCGAAACGGTCACTGAAGCCGATTTCGCCGGGCGCCC
>CAZCEG010000049.1:0-1161 GCA_964497275.1 uncultured Oceanicaulis sp. | reverse complement strand
CCATGCTGATCTATTTCGGCTTCACCTATTGCCCGGATGTCTGCCCGATGTCGCTGCAGGTCATGGCGGCTGCGCTGGACCGGCTGGAGCCGCAGGCGCGCGCAGAGTTCCAGACGCTGCTGATCAGCGTCGATCCGGAGCGCGATACCCCCGAATTGCTGGCCCAGTACGTGACCTCGGAAGCCTTCCCTGAAGGCCTTATGGGGTTGACCGGCACGCCCGAACAGGTGCGCCGCGCGGCCGATGCCTATCGTGTTTTCTTCCGGCGCAGCGAGCAGGACAGCTCGATGGCCGAATATCTCATCGACCATTCCTCCATCATCTATCTCATGGATCGTGACGGCCAGTTCGTGGAGGTGTTCCCGCACTCCACGCCGCCTGAAACGATCGCGCAACGACTGCAACGGTTTCTAGAGGAAGAGCGCGTAGCCTCGGCCTCGTGATTTTTGACTGCCGGTGCCTTTGCCCGGCAGGCTGAAAGGCTTGTTCATGCTTTACGCCTTCATGGAAATGACGCGTGCGGCCATGCTGCCCTGGCGCGCCGCCGCCAATGTGGCCCGCACCTCGCTTCGATCTCCGCTGAACCCGGTTGGTGAGACGCTCGCCGGGCGCACGGCGGCGGCCGCCGCGGACGTGTTTGAAAGCCTGACGCGCTATTACGGCAAGCCGTCCTGGGGCCTTGAGGCGACCGAGGTGAACGGCCAGCCGGTCGGCATCGAAATCGAGACGGTATGGAAAAAGCCCTTCTGCGGCCTGTTGCACTTTGCCCGGGACCGCGAGGCGCTGGCCGCTGCGCGCGGGGTGAAGGCCAAGGCCATTGATGACCCCAGGCTGCTGATCGTCGCGCCGCTCTCAGGGCATTACGCGACCCTTCTGCGCGGCACGGTGGAAGCCTTCCTGCCGACCCATGAGGTCTGCATCACCGACTGGACCGATGCGCGCATGGTGCCGGTTCTGGAGGGCCGCTTCGGGCTTGGTGATTACGTGCAATATGTGCGCGAGATGATCACAGTCGTTGGCCCCGGTACGCACGTGGCCGCTGTCTGCCAGCCGGGCCCGCCCGTGCTCGCCGCGGTCGCGATGATGGCCGAGGACAAGGATCCGGCGCGCCCCGCCACGATGACCTTCATGGGCTCGCCCATCGATACACGTCTCTCGCCG
>CAZCEG010000048.1:0-10858 GCA_964497275.1 uncultured Oceanicaulis sp. | reverse complement strand
AAAACGCCCGCGTGCCAAGGGAAAAGCACGCGGGCGTCTTCATGTCAGTCTGCTGGCGGGTCGATCAGAGCGGGTCTGCGGCAGGGGAAAAACCGCATCGCCCCGGTGAGTTGGCCAGCCTTCGCTCCGTTCCTGCGGAGCGGTATGCGTCGCTTTAAGCGGCCTTGGTCTTGGAACCGCTGATCAGCTTGGCGCCGGACTTGCCATTAATGGCGATCTGGCGCGGCTTCTTGGCTTCGGGGATTTCGCGCTCCAGCGCGATCACCAGAAGGCCGTTTTCAAGGCGCGCCTCGCGCACCTGCACATGGTCGGCAAGGTGGAAGCGGCGTTCAAACGCGCGCTCGGCAATGCCGCGATGCAGGAAGTGGCGCGCGGTCTCGCCTTCAGACGGCACGCGCTTGCCGGTGACGGTCAGGACGTTCTCCTGAACCTCCACCTCGAGATCGCCTTCGCCGAACCCGGCGACGGCCAGCTCGATCAGATAGCGGTTCTCGTCAACCTGCTCGATATTATAGGGGGGGTAGCCATTGCCGCCTTCCAGCTTGGCCGCGCTATCGATCATGTTGGCCAGCCGGTCAAAGCCGACAATCGTGCGGTAAAGGGGCGTGTAGTCGATGGTACGCATAGGAATGATCCTCCTTCAGAAGCGATCGTTTGATGGCCCGTCCACGCACCATTAGGGGCTGCGTTTCGGGAGCCGGTTTCAACCAGTCAGGGCCCGTTATGGCGCCCCGACAAAACCGATTTGGGTAGCGCTTGCGGCGTGCGCAAGAGGGCAGGACCCATTTTCGGGAAGGGGTGCGCGTGACACAGGTGTTTTGCGCATTGCGGTGTGCGCGTTAGAGTGTCCGGACAAAGGGGGTGGCCTGCTTCGCTGCAAGCCCTTCGCACCCTTGCCCGGCCACATTTTGAAGAACTGGAATTTGCTCATGCGTCTTGCCTTGCGCCTGTCTGCCGCCCTGCCGCTCGTTCTGGCTCTTGCTGCCTGCTCCGGCCCAGCCGATGACGCCGCAGACGAGGCGGCACCGGCCCTGGAACAGACGCTGCCGGATGCGCCGGGTGAGGAAGACGCAGCCAGCGAGGCGGCAGGCGAGGCTGAAGCCGGCGATCCTGAAGCGGGTAACGCCGCCGAGGCCGAAGCCGATCTCGAGGCAGGCCTGGAAGAGGCAGGGGCGCCCGCCAGCGAGGCAGCCGAGCCCAGCCTCTCGGCCATTCCTGAAACCGGATCGCTGGCCTGGGCCATCGCCGGTGAATGGCGCGGTGATGCCATCGCGCGCGATGTGTGGCGCAACCCGCGCCAGACGCTGGAATTCTTTGGCGTCGATCCGTCGGGCACCGTGATCGAGATATGGCCCGCCGGCGGCTGGTACACCCAGATCCTTGCGCCCTGGCTCGCGGCCAATGGCGGGACCTATGTCGCCGCGCACTTCCCGTCCGGCAATTCGGAAAGCGCGCAGGCTTTCGTGGCGGGTTTTGCCGAGCGCTTTGCCGCGCCGCTCTTTGGCGAGATCGAGATGGCCGAGTTCGGCCCCGATACCGGGCCGATCGTGACGCCCGGCACCGCGGATGCCGTGCTCACCTTCCGCAATGTGCATAACTGGATGGCGCGCGGCTTTGAGGAAAAGGCCTTTGCCGATTTCTACGAGGCCCTCAAACCCGGCGGCATTCTGGGCGTGGTGGAACACCGCCTGCCTGCCAGCCAGCCGCAGGACCCGCGCGCAGCCTCCGGCTATGTGCAGGAAGACTATGTGATCGCGCTGGCCACCGAAGCGGGCTTTGAGCTCGTAGGGTCATCGGAGGTCAACGCCAACCCGGCCGATACGGCTGATCATCCGTTCGGGGTGTGGACCCTGCCGCCCGTGCGCCGCTCCTCTCCGGTGGGCGAGGAGCCCGATCCCGGCTTTGATTCCGCGCCGTATGATTCCATTGGCGAATCTGACCGCATGACGCTCCTCTTCCGCAAGCCGGAATAGGCTCAGCGCTCTTTTGGCCCTCTAAACCCGTTTCAGGGCCGCGTGCAGGGTCTGGAGGTCTTCGGGCAGGTCCGTCTCGAAGACCATTTCCTCGCGCGTTTCAGGGTGGACGAAGCCGAGCACGGCAGCGTGGAGCGCCTGACGGCCGAGCGCCTTGATCTCCGGCAGGTCCGGCATGCCTTTAAGTTGGCTGACGCGCTGCTGCCCATAGATGCGGTCGCCGATAAGCGCGTGGCCCAGATGCTCCATGTGGACGCGTATCTGGTGGGTGCGCCCTGTCTCCAGCTGGCACTGGACCAGCCCGGCGAGCGGTGTGCCCACGGGCGCGTTGAGCTCCTGCCCGAAGGTTTCGGCCACACGGTAATGCGTGATCGCTTCCTTGCCGGTCTCGGCCTCGAAGGGCAGCGTCATCATCTTCATGCGGTCGCGCGTGGAGCGCACGATGCGGGTAGCGACCGTGCCCTCGCGCGGACGCGGCGCACCGCGCGTGAAGGCCATGTAGATGCGCTCCACGGAGTGCTTGGCGAACTGCTTGGAGAGGAAGCGGTGGGCCATGTCGGTCTTGGCGACGACCAGCACGCCGGACGTATCCTTGTCGAGCCGGTGGACGATGCCCGGCCGCTCCACCCCGCCAATGCCCGAAAGCGATCCCTTGCAGTGATAGAGCAGGGCATGGACCAGCGTGCCCGTCCACGCGCCGGCACCGGGATGCACGGTCAGGCCCGCCGGCTTGTTGATCACGATCAGCTGATCGTCTTCATGCAGTATGTCGAGCGGGATGTTTTCCGGCTTCGGTATGGCCGGTTCCAGCGGCGGCGCGACCAGCACATAGACATGGCCTTCGCGCACTTTTGCTGCAGGATCGGTCAGCACCGCGCCATTGACTGACAGGGCGCCCGCCTCGATCAGGGCCTTGCAGCGCGAGCGCGACAGATCGGGCCATTGCGTGGCCATCCAGCGGTCCAGCCGCTCGCCCGCATCAGCTTCTGCTGCGGTCAGTTCGCGCGTATCACCCGGATTTTGCGTCATTTTCTGTCCTGACAGCCTGCTCGGCAAGCGTGCTTTTTGTGCAACGCCCGCGAGATTGCTGCGTTGCGTCAAATTTCTGTAACGCCCCTGAAGTGTCCGCGTCTCATTCGCGGCGTAGCAGCGGGCCTCACGCCCGGCAAGCCGGGTCAGGCCCTCTATAGGAGCGTTACTCCATGATCCGCAAATCTGTTCTGATGTCGGCTGTTGCTTTCAGCGCGATCAGCGCCCCGGCGTTTGCCGAAACCAATGAGACGGCCCAGACGGCCCAGCCCATCGAGGTCATTGTTGTCACGACCCAGTTCCGCGAGCAGTCGCTGGCCGATGTGCCGGTCAATGTGACGGCCTTCAATGCCGAGCTGCTTGATCGCCTCGATATCCGCAATCTGGAAGACATGGCCGCCTTCACGCCGGGCCTCGTCGTGCAGGAGCAGAGCCCCAACAATACCGGCTATTCGCTGCGCGGCATCACCACCGATAGCGGGGACACGTTTGCCGAATCGCGCGTCGCCATCTTCCAGGACGGTGTGTCGATCACCCGCTCGCGCGGCTCTTATGTCGAGCTTTTCGACATGGAACGCATCGAGGTGGCCAAGGGCCCGCAACCGACCCTGTTCGGGCGCGGCGCGCTGATCGGCGGCATCAATCTGATCCAGCGCAAGGCCGAGGACGATTTTTCTGCCTCTGCGTACGGCGCGCTTGGCAATTTCGAACAGCGCGAGCTGGGCGGGCATGTGAATTATGGTCTTGGTGAGGGTCTGGGCCTGCGTCTTGCAGGCGTGCACCGCAGCCGCGAAGGCCATATTGACAATCTGCTCGGCGGCACGCTGCAGGGCCGCGACGTGACCGCGCTGCGCAGCGTCTTCAGCGCCGATCTGGATAATGGCTTCAGCTTCGACCTGATTGCCAATTATCAGGAAGACAATGGCCCGGGTACCTCGTTCAAGTCGGGCATTATCGCGCCTCCGGGCGGCGATACCAGCCCCTATACGCCCGCCGCACTCTTCACCTTCCCGGGCTTTGAAGGTGATCGCGGCCTTGGCCTTGACCGCACGGTGTGGGGTGTGACGCTGCTCTCCGAATACCAGATCAATGATGCGTGGACGCTGAGCTCAATCACCGGCTATCGCCAGTTTGACTCGGTGGAGGTGTTTGACCCGATCGGCGCCGGTATTGCCTTCGTGAACATCGCCGAAGACGCGCGCGGCCGCCAGACCAGCCAGGAATTCCGCCTGTCCTATGATGCCGGTGACCGGGTTGCCGCCGTCATCGGGGGCACCTGGTTCTACGAATCCGGTACGCAGCGCATCCCGCTCATCATCAATGAGGCGGTGGCGCAGGCCTTCTTCGTCTCCACCGGCGCGTTCGGCAATCCGGCCGGCCTCTCTGCTCTGCTGGGTGTTCCGGTCAGCACGCTGACCAGCCTCACCAATCCGTTCGGCTTTTCCATCGGTGCGCTGGCGGGCGGTCAGGGCTTCGTGCCGCTCGGCACCTATCGCGAGGAAGCAGCCAACTCCGGCCGCACCGAGGCGTTCGACCTGTTCGGCGAGTTCACGCTGCGCGCCACCGACCGTCTGAGCTTCACCGCGGGCCTGCGCTATACCGACGAGGACAAGGCGACCTCCGGCTATGGCAATAATATTGGCGGGGCCAACCGCGTGACGTTTGCACCCTTCCTCATCCTGCCGGGCACGCCCAATGGCGCAGTGGTGAGCACGCAAGGCGAATTCAGCGATTTTACCTGGCGTCTGGTCGCGGCCTATGAGGTCAATGACCAGCTCAACACCTGGGTATCCTATGCGCGCGGCCGCCGTCCGGACGTGCTGGCGCTGGATACCGGCGCGCCGGGCTTCTTCTCAACCGCACCTGCCGAGATCGTGGATTCCTACGAGGCGGGTGCCTTCCTGACGCTGGATCGCGGCACGGTGTCGGGCTCTGTCTTCTATTCGGAATACGAGAACTTCCAGTCGAGCGTGTTCGACCCGTTCACCGGCCAGTTCGGCCCGTCCAATGCCGGCTCTGCCACGCAGTACGGGCTTGAAATGCAGGGCAATTACGCGGTGACGGACAGTGTGCAGGTGTTTGCCACCTACGCCTACAACATGGCGACGTTTGACGACAGCTCGAACGGCCAGCCCCAGCTTCTGGCCGGAAACCGCTTCCGCTATGCGCCCGAACACGCCGCCTCGATCGGGGTGCGCGCGGAGCTCTTCACCAACACGATGGGAACGCTGAGCTTCCTGCCCGCCTATAGCTGGCAGTCGCACATCTTCTTCGACAATGACAACCAGGAATTCCCCGGCGTGCGTCAGGACGCCTATGGCCTCCTGCGGGCCCGCCTGCGCTTCGATTCGGCTGATGATCGCTGGTATGGCGAGGTGTTCGGTTCAAACCTCACCGACGAGCAATATCTGATCGATGCCGGCAATACCGGGGCAGCCTTTGGCCTGCCCACCTTCATTGCCGGTGCGCCGCGCCTTTATGGTGTGCGTCTGGGCGTAAACTTCTAGACCACAGCACACGGCCGGGGGGCGGTGCGAGAGGGGCCGGGAGCTGCTTGAGGGAGCAGTGACCCGGCCCTTTTTCTTGTGCCTGTCACACAGGCCATGCACACTCGCTGACAGAACATTCAAGGGGAGGCATAGCCGGTGTTCAAACCATTCGCATTGACGCGCCGCGGGGCGCTTCTGGCTGCAGCAGGCGCGGGCGCAGGGCTGGCAGCGTGCTCGCAAGAGGTGCGCTTTGATCCGCTGCCCGCACCCGAAGGACCCTTCAAGCATGGTGTGGCCTCCGGCGATCCTGACCAGACCAGCATCGTCCTGTGGACGGCGCTGACCAGCGAACGGCCCGAGACGGTCAGGCTGGAAATCGCCAGTGATGCGAGCTTCAACACCATCGTGGAAGCGCGCGATATCGCCCCGCGTGACGGCGTGATCGCGGTCAATGGCGCGCGGCCGGTCAAGGCGCTGGTCGGAGGGTTGGAGCCGGGGCGGGAGTATCACTACCGCTTCCGCCATGGCGGCGAGGTGTCTGCCATTGGCAAGACGCGCACCTTGCCGGACGGGCCGGTGGAGCGCTTCCGCATCGCGGCCTTTTCCTGCTCCAACTATCCGTTCGGCTTCTTCAATGCCTATCGCGATGCGGCAGAGCAGGGCTTCGATCTGATGGTGCATCTGGGCGACTATATCTACGAGTATGGCCATGGCGGGTATGGCACCGAGGATGCCGAGCGGCTCTCGCGCATCCCCGATCCGCTCCATGAAATCCTCAGCGAAGAGGATTATGCCCGCCGCCACGCGCTTTATTGCTCCGATCCTGACCTGCAGGCGGCCAAGGCCTCTGCGCCCTGGATACTGATCTGGGATGACCATGAGACCGCCAATGATGCGTGGCGTCATGGCGCGGAAAACCATGATCCCGAGACCGAAGGCGACTGGGCAACCCGGCGCGACCATGCGCTGCGCGCCTATCATGACTGGCTGCCCGTGCGGGAGGCGGAGCCGCTCAAGGCCCGCTATGGCGCTGTGGAGATAGGGAATCTGGCAACGCTGCTCTTCCTCGAGACGCGCCTGACTGCGCGCTCCGAAGAGCTGACGCTCGACAGCTTCCCGATTGATCCGTCCTCCGATCCTGACGACCCGGAAAACCAAGCCATCGTGCAGCGCTGGCGTGACGAGGTGATCGGTGACCCGGAGCGCCGTCTTCTTTCTGAAGACCAGCTCGCCTTCGTGGGCGATGCACTCAACGCATCGGTGCAGGCGGGCAAGCCGTGGCGCATCATCGCCAATCAGGTGCTGATGGGCCGCCTTCAGGCGCCCAACTATATGAGCCAGACCCCGCTCTGGCTGCGCGCCTATATGCGCCTGCGCGGCGGGTTCGTGTGGGAGTTCGCCCAGCGCACCGCGCATGGCGTGCCGATGAATCTCGATAGCTGGGACGGCTTTCCGGCCGATCGCGAGCGGCTTTACGACACGGTGAAGGCGGCAGGGGCGGACATCGTCGTCCTCACTGGCGACACGCACAATACCTGGGTCAACGACCTGCACGACGCCTCGGGGCGCCGCATCGGCACCGAGTTTGGCGTGACGTCTGTGACGAGCCCGTCCCCGTTCGAGGCGGTCAATGCGCCGGGGGTCGATTTCGGCAAGATGGCTGAGGACCGCAACCCGCAAATCCTGCGCAATAATGCGTGGGACAAGGGCTATACCCGCCTGACCGTGACGCCGGGCGAGATCATCGCAGAGCAGATGATCCTCTCCACCGTCAAGGACCGCGCCTTCACGATCCAGCCCGACGGGGTGTGGCGGGTGCGCCCTGCGCAAGGTGGACAGGCGCAAGCCGTGGAGCGGATCGGCTAGGGCAGGCCGTAACATTACAGGGAATTTCGTGGACAAACCTGCGTCTGGCGGACAAACCTGTCAGCCGCATGCCTGCACATTCTTGCGGGCGGGGTTGCTTAACGGGGTAGGGACTTATGGGTTTTGTAGCAAAAGCGTGGAACGGGCTTGGTGCCATCCAGCGCGGGATCATGCGGGTCATCGGGCTGATACTGATGATCGTGGCGCTGTTCTGGATCATCGCGTCGATGTTCTCCAGCGATGCGGTGCGCGTCGGCCAATCGGGCGCACTGGTGATGGATCTGAACGGCGTGATCGTGGAAGAGCGCACCATCGTGTCGCCCTCAGGCGCGCTGCAGGCGGCGCTTCTCGGCGGCGGCGGCGGCAACGAGATCCTGCTGGACGATGTGGTGCACGGTCTGCGCCTTGCGCGCGAGGATGACAGCGTCTCCACCATCATTCTTGATCTCACCCGCTTTGGCGGGGCCATGCCGGCCTCGCTGCACACGATTGCCGCCGAGATGACGGCCTTCCGCGAAGCGGGCAAGACCATCCTTGCCCGCTCCGACATGTTCGGCGATTCCGGCTGGTTCCTTGCCGCCCATGCCGACGAGGTGTCCATGCACCCGCAGGGCGTGGCCATGATCGAGGGCTATTCCAGCTTCCCGATCTATTTCCGCGGCCTTCTGGACCGGCTGGGCGTGACGGTGAACATTTTCCGGGTCGGCGAGTTCAAGTCTGCCATCGAGCCGTTCGAGCGCAGCGACATGTCTGAAGCCGATTATGAGGCACGCGCCTATCTCTTCGGCGATCTGTGGAATGCGTACACCAGCGCCGCTGAAAGCGCGCGGGGGCTCACCCCCGGCACGCTGCAGCGTCTGGGCGACAGCGCCGATGAAGCCGTGATCGCCGCCAATGGCGATCTGGCGCAGGCTGCGCTCAGTGCCGGTCTCGTCAACGAGCTTGTGGGCCGCACGGCCTATACCGGCTTCCTCAATGAGCGTCTTGGCACGGTCGATGACGGCCAGCGCCCGGACATGACGGATTTCTTCGAGTGGTATCAGGCCAACCGGCCCGAACCGACCGGCCGTCAGCGCGATGTCATTGCGGTGATCAATGCGGTCGGCACCATTCTTGATGGCGAGGCAGACGGTGGCACTGTGGGCGGCGATATCCATGCCCGCCTGATCCGCAATGCGCGGCTTGATCCGAACGTGAAGGCCATCGTGCTGCGCATCGATAGCGGTGGTGGCGGCGTGTTCGCCTCTGAACTGATCCGCGAGGAGCTGGCGCAGGCGCGCGAGGATGGCCTGACCGTCATCGCCTCCATGGGCGGTGTTGCGGCCTCCGGCGGCTACTGGATTGCCACCCCTGCCCACGAGATCTGGGCGCATCCGACGACCATTACCGGCTCGATCGGCATTTTCGGCCTGATCCCGACCTTTGAAGGTGTGCTGGAAAATATCGGTGTGGGCTCCGATGGCTACGCCTCCACCCGCCTGGGCGGGGCAATCTCGGTGGAGCGCGGCATCAATGAGTATGCCGCTACCATCTATCAGGCGAGCATCGAGCGCGGCTATGAGGAGTTCATCTCCATCGTCGGCGAAGCACGCGGCATGACCCGTGACGAGGTCGATGCCGTGGCGCAGGGCCGCGTCTGGACCGGCACACAGGCGCTCGAGCGCGGCCTTGTCGACCGGCTGGGCACGTTTGACGAGGCGGTCGCGCGCGCAGCCGAACTCGCGGAGCTGGAAGAGGGCCGCTATCAGGTGAAGGTGTTCTCTGAAGAGCGCTCGCAGCTCGATCAGATCCTTGCAGCGCTCGGCATGGAAGCCTCGGCCAGTGCCGGCCAGAGCGGCCTTCTGGGCCGTCTCTTCGGTCAGGCGGCGCGTGAAGCACGCACCGTCGAGCTGATGAACGACCCCACCGGGCGTTATGTTATCTGCCTTGAGTGCCCGGCCCTCGCCGTTCGCTAGGAGCTGGCACTCGCCAACAAAAAACCCCGGACGGAAACGTCCGGGGTTTTTTCATGTTCGGGCGGCAGGGCCTAGCGCTTGGACTGCTCACACAGGCGCATGAAGCGCTCGCGCAGTTCCGGATTGGCCTTGAACTCACCGGTGAAGGTGGTGGTGATGGTAGAGACGTGGGGGTGGTGTACGCCGCGCGTCGTCATGCACTGGTGCTTGGCGTCCACGAACACGGCAACACCGCGCGGCTTCATCGCGTCCGTGATGGCGTCCGCGATCTGGGCCGTCATCGTCTCTTGCGTCTGCAGGCGCTTGGAGAAGGCTTCCACGACCTTGGCGATCTTGGAAATGCCCACCACCGCGCGGTCCGGCAGATAGGCGACGCACGCCGTGCCGAGGATGGGGGCCATGTGGTGTTCGCAATGGCTCTCCACATCGATGTGGGTGAGCATGACCATGTCGTCATAGCCCTGAACATCCTCAAAGCGCTTGCCGAGGATTTTCATCGGGTCTTCGTAATAGCCCCGGAACCACTCCTCATAAGCCTTCACCACGCGCTTGGGCGTTTCGATCAGGCCTTCGCGGCGGGGATCATCGCCGGCCCAGCGCAGAAGCGTGCGCACGGCTTCCTCGGCTTCCTCGCGGGAGGGGCGCTTGACAGGGTCAAGAATGTCGGCGTCGCTGCCGAGGGTCGTCTTGTTCACAATCGCGTCCATGAGAATGACGGATCCTTTCGTTGTCGGGTCCCGGTCAGGCTTCGTGCCAGCCCGGGTTAGTGCCGGTTTCCGGATCCAGCGGCGGTCGGTTGGAAGGCCCTTTTTACATGCTCCAGCGCCGGGTCGAGCGTTCCGGTGTCAGCCATGTCAATCGCTGACCCGCAACGCATATAAGCCGCCTTTTCGCGCTTTCCACGCTTTGAGCGGCCAAATTCAGCATTAGTGGTTTTATGCCGCACTCACAAGAACCTGCCACAAGGACCTGCTGCAGGCGCGCTATTGGGGCTGCGCAATGCCTCTGCCTGCGCTATGACGCCGCGCATGAACACGATCTCGCTCTACGACACCGCCCGCCGGGCCCTTGTGCCCTTCACCCCGTCTGATCCGCAGCGGGTGACCATGTATGTGTGCGGGCCAACCGTGTACGGCCCCGCCCATATCGGCAATTTCCGCCCTGCGGTGGTGTTTGACGTGCTCTTCCGCCTGCTGCGCCACCATTACGGAGCGGAGCACGTGCTCTATGCGCGCAATTTCACCGATGTCGACGACAAGATAAATGCCGCCGCCGCCGCCGAGGGCGTGGACATTTCGGTGATCACCGACCGCTTTACCGCGATCTATCACGCCGACAGCGAGGCGCTGGGCATCATGCGCCCGACCTTCGAGCCGACCGCGACCGGCCATATGGCCGAGATGATCGCGATGATCTCCGGCCTCATCGCCTCGGGGCATGCTTATGAAGCCGAAGGCCATGTCCTCTTCTCGGTGAAGAGCTATGAGGCCTATGGCAGGCTCTCCAACCGGACGCTTGATGACATGATCGCGGGCGCGCGCGTGGA
>CAZCEG010000047.1:655-10860 GCA_964497275.1 uncultured Oceanicaulis sp. | reverse complement strand
CATTGGCTTCGTCAACGGTGCCATAGGCTTCCACGCGCGGGTCGTGCTTTGACGCTTCGCTCATGTCGCCGAGCCGCGTCGTGCCCTTGTCGCCCGTGCGGGTGTAGATTTTTGTCAGGCGGACCATGTGCGCGCTCCGGTCTTGCGGACCTAGCCGCCAAAAGCGCCCTTGGCCCAGAACCCCGCTACTATGACCAGAACCGCGAGGAACTGGAACAGCACGCGTGCGCGCATCAGCCTGTTTGACCAGGACCGGCCAAACTCTCCACCCCGAAACAGCGTGTAAATGCCTGCCACCAGGATGATGAAGACGACGCCCATGAGGACGTAAAGGAGAATATCGAGAAATCCGCTCATGGCCGATCACATAGAGCGTTGCCGCGCCGTGGACAATCGCTGCGCAGCACGGTGAACCGGCGCGCAGGGCAAATCGTATCGATTGTCAGCTGTGCGGGCTGGCTGAATCAGTTCAATGTGCATGCTACACTCGAACCGATTGCAACCTCGCCTCCAGACAGACGGCCCTTCGCATGCGTGATGACATGAACCGGCGGCGCACCCGGCGCGATGAGCGCAAGGAGGCCACCCACCGTCAGGTGCTGGCAGCCGCACGCACCGTATTTCTGGAACTGGGCTATGAGCGCGCGACGATCAAGGAGATCGCCGGAGCGGCGAATGTGTCCGCCGGTACAGTGCTGAACGTAGCCCCCACCAAGGGCGCGTTACTGGTCATGATCCTCGCCGAGGAATATGACGCGATCCGGGACTCGGTGGACCGGCTGGAATCGGCGCTGTCGGGCAGCCTGATCGACCGCTTGAACGCCCTTGTTCAGGTGATCATGGAAGCGCAGGTGCGCCACGAGGAATTGTTCGCTGCCGCGATCGCCCATAGCTGGACCTGGACGGACGAGAATTTTTCTGGCACGGCCCGCCAGATGAGCGAGGCCTGGGGTGCGATTGCACGGCTGCTCGCGGGCGGCGTCGCGTCTGGTGAGCTGCGCAGCGATCTTGATCCAGTGGAAGCCGCCCAGATCCTCGAAGACGTGTATCTCGGGGTTGCCCGCCGCGCGCGGGGCGAAAAGCTCGACCTGGCTTCCACCTCGGCCATCATGCAGCGGCGCATGTCCCTCGCGGTGGAAGGCCTCGCGAAGCGCTAGCGCCGCTTGGCCGTCACGACGGCGGGCCTTGCCTGCGCCGCGTAGAGCCCTGCAAGGATGATGGCCGCCCCGGCGATCTGGATCGTGCTGAGGGTTTCATCAAAGATGAGCCAGCCCGCAATCGCCGCCACTACCGGCTGGATCAGGATCAGAAGTGCGGCGACTGGTGCTGGTACGCGCCCCAGCCCGAACATGATCGCGCCCTGACCGAGCCCGTGTACCACGACGCCCAGCAGGATGAGCGGCATCCAGTCCTCAAGGCTGGCGGGCAGCAAATCCTCGCCAAAAGCCAGTGTGACGATGAGCGCAATCGGCGCGGCGACCAGCGTGGACAGCAGCATGACGCGTGGGGCGGAGGCACGTTCGCGGGCCCTGCGCGCTGCAAGCAGGTAGGCCGCGTACCAGAAGGCGGTGATCACGCACAGCAGATCACCGCCGAGCCTGTCTGGATCAATCGCGAGATTGCCCGCAGACAACAGCCCCGCCCCGCTCATCACCACGGCGCACACGATGAGGAAGCGGCGGGTCACCGTTTCGCGGAAGATCAGCCAGCCGAACAGCGCCACGATGATGGGGGTGAGATTGGCGAGCAGGGTTGCGTTGGCCGCCGTCGTGATCCTGATGCCGACATGCCAGAAGGCAAGGTCTCCGGCAAAGAAAATGCCAGCCAGCACTATGTAGCGCAGGTCCGGCTGACCCGGCGCGCCGCCTGCCTGCCGCCTGTGCAGTGCAAGCCACAAGGCAAGTGCCGGCAGAGCCAGCACCAGCCGCCAGAAGGCGGTGGCCTGTGGTCCCAGTGCAGACGCCTTGACCAGTATGGGGGCAAAGCCGATCACACACGCCCCGAACAACAGCGCAATCACGCCGATCAGCATGGAGCGGCGGGCGCTTGCCTGCTCTGCGGCAGACACGGAAAGGGGCAGGGCAGGATCAGCCATGCCCTCTACTGTCCCAGTATATCCCCTCGCGCAAGATGGTCTTTCACGAGCTGGCGCACCGCCTCGCCGTCATGACCCTCGCTGCGCAGGGCCTGCAGGGTCAGGGACCGGTCGCGCTTGGCATAGCGCCTGCCGTCCGGTCCGGTCAGCAAAGGGTGGTGGCGATAAATGACGGGCGGGTAGCCGAGCAATGCCTGTAACAGCCTGTGGATATGCGCAGAGCTCGCAAGGTCCACACCCCGGATCACATGGGTCACGCCCTGCAGCGCATCATCATGCACGCTGGCGAGATGATAGCTCGTCCCGGCATCCTTGCGCGCGATCACCACATCGCCGAACTGCGCCGGATCGGCCCTGATCTCGCGCGGCTGACGGGGCGCATCCAGCGCCTCGATGCGGAGGGTCAGCCGGTCATGCTTAGCGCCAAGGAAGGCCCGCGCTGCGGCGAGCGACAGACGCCACGCATAGGGCGCGCCAGAGGCCAGAAGAGCCGCTTCCTCGCTCGCGGGCAAGGGTGAGCCGGTAAACACCTCACCGGCCTCGTGCGGGGCGCTGGCGATGGCATCCGCTATCTCCTTGCGGGTCCGGAAGCAGCGATAGACCAGCCCCTCAGCTATCAGCCGGTCAAGCGCGGCCTGATAGTCATCCAGATGCGCGCTCTGGCGGCGGACGGGGCACGGCCAGTCAAAGCCCAGCCAGCGCAGATCGGTGTAAATCGCCTCCTCGAATTCAGGCCTGCAGCGGGTCTGGTCGATATCCTCAATGCGCAGATGGCAGATGCCGCCTGCCTCATCTGCTGCGCCAAACGCGCAAAAGGCTGCATAGGCATGGCCCAGATGCAGAAGGCCCGTCGGCGAGGGGGCAAAGCGGGTGACAAAGCCGGTCATGGCCGCACTCTAGACAGATGCGGCGGAGACCGGCGAGGGGGTTGTCATCGCGGGCGCGAGCGGCATGATCGGGCGCGCATCCCTTACCCTAATTTTCGGAGAGCCATCGCCATGATCCTGCTGGACGGTCCGCGCATTCCTGCCCGCAGCGGCGCAGCGAAGAAGCTCGTTATCCTGTTTCATGGCTATGGCTCCAACGGCGCGGATCTGGCGGGGCTCGCCCAGCACTGGGCGCCCGATTTTCCTGACACCGCCTGGGTGGCCCCCAATGCGCCAGAGCCAGTGCCGGGCGCGCCGGGCGGGTATCAATGGTTCCCGATCTCACGGCTCGATCCAGCCGCGATGGAGGCAGGCGTGCGCATGGCGGGCCCGACCGCCTCGCAATTCATCGCCTCGGAACTGCGCCGCCACCAGCTTCAGCCCGCAGACCTTGCCCTTGTCGGCTTCAGCCAGGGCACGATGCTGGCCCTGCATCTGGGCCTGCGCCAGCCCTCGCCTCTGGCCGGAGTGCTTGGCTATTCCGGCGCGCTGGCGGGCGGGGAGACGCTTAAAGAGGAAATGGCCTCGCGCCCGCCCGTCATGCTGATCCATGGCGACCGCGACGATGTGCTCCCTGTTGGCTTTTCATGGCTTGCTGCGCAGCAACTGGCCGCTGCCGGGCACGGCGCGGAGTTTCACATTTCGCAAGGCCTGCCGCACTCCATCGGCCCTGACGGGCTGGAGCTTGGCGCGCGTTTCCTGAAGGCTGCGCTGTCTGGCCGCTACCGCGAGACCCTTGCCGCCTGAGCCTGCGCGCACCACCTCTCTGGATGTGCCGCAGAGCTGTGATGTGAGTGTCATAGGCCTGTCGCACGGCTTGAGTTACAGTCCGGGCATCCAGCTTGGCATGACTGATTCGTTTATGAATCAGAGGTTAAGGCGAAGGAGACGCGGTCTTCAGGACGGTGAGGGGACATAGGCGGTTCATCCCGGCGCGGCCCGTGATCATGCGGGCGGCACGTGATGGGCTCGGGCCCGAAACGGGCGACGGAGCGGTGTGATGCACGTCTCCACCACCGCCCCTGCCGATCTTCGCTGCCTCGTCCTGAACGCGGACTACCAGCCGCTTTCCTACTACCCCCTTTCGACATGGCCCTGGCAGGAAGCGATCAAGGCCGTGTTCCTTGAGCGGGTGGATGTGGTGTCGGAGTACGAGACGCAGATCCGCTCCCCCTCCTTTGCCATGCGCGCGCCCTCGGTCGTGGCCTTGCGCGACTTTGTCCATCAGGACCGGCCGCCCGCCTTCACCCGGTTCAACGTCTTCCTGCGCGATGGCTTCACCTGTCAGTATTGCGGCAGCAACAAGCTCGATCTTCTCACCTTTGACCATGTGGTGCCGCGCTCCAAGGGCGGCCGCACGACGTGGGAGAACATTGTCGCGGCCTGCTCGCCCTGCAATCTGAAGAAGGGCGGACGCACGCCGCGCGAAGCCTCCATGCCCACCTTGCAGGTGCCAGAGCGCCCCTCCATGCACCGCCTGCAATCGCAGGGACGGCGCTTCCCGCCGAAATACCTGCACGAAAGCTGGCTCGACTATCTCTACTGGGATGTCGAGCTGGAGCCTTAGGTTTCTTCCCTCTCCACCCGTACCCGCAAAGCCTCGCGCATATCGATATGCACATCGCGCTGCGGGAAGGGGAACTGGATGCCTTCGGCCTGAAACGCTTTCCAGATTGCCAGCAGCACTTCGGACGACACATTGTTGACGCCCTGCTGCGGGTCGGCGATCCAGAAGCGCACTTCCAGATCAATCGAGTTGTCGCCAAAGCCCCTCAGGAGGCAGCGCGTCTCCGGGTTCTTCAGTACGCGTTCCACGCTGTTGGCCGCATCGACGATCACCTGCATGGCGTGCGGCACATCGGTGCCGTAGGCGACGCCAATCGGGCGCTTGATGCGCACCGCATCGTCTGAGAAGGACCAGTTGACCACCTTGGTGGTGATGAACTCCTCATTCGGGATGAGGTGTTCCAGCCCGTCGCGGGTCACGACGCTGGCAAAGCGCATCCCGAGCGCATTTACCCTGCCATAGGTCTCATCGAGCGTGATCACATCGCCCGGCTTGATGGAGCGGTCGAGCAGCAGGATCAGGCCGGAAATGAGGTTGGAGAATATCTTCTGCAGGCCAAAGCCGATGCCAAGCCCGACCGCGCCGGAGAATATGGCAAGGGCCGACAGGTCCACGCCCGCTATCGACAGCGCGGCGGCAACCACCACCACGATCAGGCCGATCTGGATGGTCTTGGTGATCAATAGCCGGGCCGACGGGGTGAGGCTCGGCACCTTTTCCACGCGCTGGGAGAGAAGCTTGGAGAGGCGGCTGGCGAGCCAGTAGAGCACGGCGAGCAGGATGGCGGCACGTACCACGGTGAGGAGCGAGATGCGGCCCTCGCCCACATCGACGCCCACCGAGGAGAGAAGCGCTGTCAGCGGCTCCAGCAGTCCGACAATGTTGAGCGCCGCGACGATCCAGATCAGGGTCGCGGCCGTGCGCGACCAGAAGGGCTCGGCGATGAAGGCGGTCGCGATGCGGATCAGCACCCATGCGCCAACAAGGCTGACCATCAGATTGACGGCGAACACGCCAAACCCTGCCTGCGCCATCGCCATGCGGGCAAGCGCCAGCAGCAATACCGTCATCGCCGGGCCAACCAGCGACAGGGTCAGTTCGCGCGCACCGGAATTGTACCAGCTCATGAAAGAGAGCGAGAGCGCACGCGTCAGGGCGGCGCGCACCGGCTTGCGCACGACAAAGCTGACGGCAAGGCAGGCCGCGATCACGGCCAGCTGCAGCCCCATATCGATGGTGAGCACGGCCTCGGCGGCGCGCCGGAGCGCCTCCATCGCCTGATCGGCTATCCCTAGCGCCCACGCTTCGCTGAACGGGGCAGGCTGCGGCGTCATTGTCATTTCAGAAGGTTAGGCGGGGCAGCGCACCGGGGCAAGCTACTTGCCTTCGCGCCACCAGCCAGCCCCTAGAAGCGCCAGGATCAGGGCTGCCACCAGAAGGCCGGGCGCGAGCGGTGTGCGCTGCGCTTCGGCGACGGTGTAGGCCCCATTGCGCTGCAGACCCGCCCAGCCGGGACCAGCCTGCAGGCCATCGGGGCGGGTGCGGCGCAGGTTTGGCATTTGCGGTGTCTCATCCCCGCCGAGCAGGAAGGAGCCGCCCCGCGTTTCGCGCACCAGTGGCCTCAAGGGCTCGCGGGTCACACGCAGGTCGAGATATTCACGCGGATTGAGCGGGCCTGCCGAGATGACGGTGGTGGCATCACCCGAGCGCAGCCGGATCAGGCCTGCCTCATTGCCGGTCTCGGTGCTGGCGGTGAAGCGCCCCGGCGCGGCCTCGCTCATGGTCAGGGTTTCAGTCCTGCCAGATGGCCATGTGACCTCGAGATCACTGGCAGAGCCCTCCAGCGTGGTGCGCGTGGCGCTCAGCACACCATCGGAGAGGGTGGCGGTAAGGCGTTCCTCGTCGAGCTCCGGCTCGTTCATCAGCCAGTGCGCAACGCGGCGGAACAACTCGTCATGCGGCCCGCCGCCATCATGGCCGCGCGCCCACAGCCAGGACTGGTCGGACAAGAGGATCGCCGCGCGCCCTTCGCCCTGCCGGGAGAGGACGAGCAGCGGATCACCCGAAGGCGTATCCAGCAGCGTCTCGCCCGCGAGCGCCTGTCCACCGACATAGCGATACCAGCTGCCCCAGCCTTCCTCCTGCCCTGCCAGAGGTGCGGTGACGGGGTGGCGTTCGCCTGCCAGTGACACGCGCGGACGGAACGCGCCCTCGCGCACGGCGCCTGTGGGGCGGGCGGGCAGGACGCTCGCCAGCAGGGAGCGCGCGATGGAATCGGGGCCTGCATAGTCCGGCCCTGCCGTGATCAGCAGCGCCCCGCCTTCATCGACATAGCGGGCGATATTCTGGAAATAGTTGGCAGGCAGGATGCCGCGCCGCCGGTAGCGGTCGAAAATGATCAGATCAAACTCGCGCAGGCGCAGCTCAAAGAGCTCAAAGACCGGGAAGGCGATCAGCGCGAGTTCTTCGGGCAAAGCGCCATCGGCCTTGTCCAGCGGGCGCAGAATGGTGAAGTGGACGAGGTCCACCGACGGATCGGATTTCAGGAGATTACGCCAGGCCCGCGCGCCATTATGCGGCTCGCCGGTGACCAGCAGCACGCGCAGACGATCACGCACGCCCGTGACGGAAACCGCCGCGCGGTTATTGATCAGGGAGAGCTCGCTTGCGCCCGGCTCCACCTCGATCTCGATCACGTTTGCGCCCCGGTTCTGCACCAGCGCTTCCACAGTAACCGTTTCGCCGATGGTGGCGCGTGCGCGGATCGGATCGCCGCCATCGAGGCGCAGTGTCAGCATGGCGGTGCCCGCAGGCGCGCCCTCATCCTCAACCCGCAGGCGGAAGCGTACAGCCTCGCCCACAATCCCGAAGCGCGGGGCTTCCTCCACGATCAGGCGGCGGTCGGTGGCTTGCGGATCCCCTGTCGCAAAGTGATGTACGGGCGCAGTCAGGCCAAGGCTTTCCGGGTCTGATGGCATGTCATGGACCTGCCCTTCAGACAGCACCACCACGCCCGCAAGCCGGTTGCGCGGAATATCGCCAAGGCCTGCGCGCAGCGTGTCGATGAGGCGGGTGCCGTCGGGGGTCGCGCCGCCTTCGACCTCGACGATCTCCAGCCCTTCATCGGCCTCGGCAAAGCGTTGCAGGGCGCTGGTAGCATTGCGCGCGGTATCGGCCCGGCTGCCAATGTCCATCGAGGCAGAGGTGTCGCGCACCACCAGCAGGATATCGCTTAAAGGCTCGCGTATCTCGCGCACCAGAGCCGGGTTGGCGAGGGCGGCGATGAGGGCGGCGGCGGCAAGCGCGCGCCAGACCCATCCCTTCAGGCCCCTGAAGGCCGCCAGAAGCGCAGCCGCCGCCAGAAGCAGGCTCAGGGCTATCAGAAGCCAATTGGCCACCAGAGGCGCAAATACGAGGCTTGACGCGCTCATGGCTGCAGGCTCTGCGGTGCTGCGCGCCGGCCATCGCCAAGGCGCTCCAGAATGGCGGGCACGTGGACCTGATCTGTCTTGTAATTGCCGGTCAGGGCGTACATGGCGAGATTGACGCCGAAGCGATAGGCCATCTCGCGCTGACGCTCCCCGCCTTCGACCGGCAGCATGGGATTGCCGCTTTCGGCGCGCGCCCACGCGCCTACCCAGTCGGCAGACCCGATGACGACGCCGGACACGCCATCGCGTGCAGATCCGTCAGGATTGGCTTCGACCCAGACCTCTGCCGAACCCATGCGGCCGGGATAATCGCGCAGCAGGTAGAAGGTGCGGCTAAGCACATGGTCGGCATCGGCGCGGGCAAGAGCAGGGATTTCAAGCCCCTGCATCACCCGCTCCAGACCCGGATGGACGCCCCCGCGCATGCCCGATCCGCCATCGCGCGTGTCGAAGATGATCATGCCGCCAGAGCGCAGATAGACATTGATGTTGGTTGCCGCGCGCTCGGAGACGGGCTGTGCGTCGGCGGTCACCGGCCAGTAGATCAGCGGGAAGAAGATGAGTTCATCTTCATCAAGGTTCACCCCGCGCGGGGCTTCCGGCTCGATGGCGCTGCGGGCGGTCACCTCGCGCGACAGGGCGGCAAGGCCCGCCTCGCTCATGGCGTCCACCTCGCGGTTTCCCGTGATCACATAGCCAAAGCGCACCTCCAGCGCGCGGTCCAGCGCCTCGGCGATACTGGCGTCCTGCGCATCAGCGGCGGGGAGCAGCATGGCGCCTGTCAGCACCATGATGGCGATGCCTGCCAACCTCGATGCCGGAAGCCCCGGCAGGCGGCCGGCAAAGGCGAGCGCGATGATCATGTCCAGCGCCAGCAGGATCGCTGCCAGCGTGAGCAGCGGCCCTGCCAGGCGGCGCTCCCTTACCCCGTCGCGCACCTCGTAAAGCGCGCCGGGGAGGTTGCGGGCCAGCGGTGTGAGTGTGGTGTCGCTGCGCACGGCGTTGAGCGCCGCGCTGGCCGCCCCCAGCCGCCAGATGCCGGGCGGGTGGGCTGCGCTTGCAGGTGTGTCCTCGAACGCGTCAGCGCCAATCGCGCGTTCATTGCCGGAAGGGGCGACAAGGCGGCCCGTGCCGTCGAGCGCCCGTTCGATCTGCCAGCTGCCCTCGCTGCCTGCCCCGCCCGTGCCCGCGCCTTCGGCGAGTGCCAGTACGCGCCGCAGCATGGCCGGGAAGGTGCCGGTCAGCGGCAGGTCGGACCAGTCCGGACCGGCGGTCACGTGAAAGAGCACGATCCAGCCATCGCCGCGCCGGTCTGCCGTCACCAGCGGTGTGCCATCGGCAAGACGCGCCCAGACGCGGCGGTCAAGATCAGCTTCCGGCTCTGCGAGCACCTGACTGCGCACGGTCGCGTCGCCGGATATGGCAAGGCCTGCAAACGGGCTGTCATCCCCGAACGGCGCAATGCGCTGGGGCTCTTCCCAGTTCAGCGCCCCGCCCAGGAGGCGTCCGCCCTCACGCAGCCTCACCGGCAAAAGGTCATCGGCGCGCGCAGCAAGCCTCGGGCCTGCAAACCGGATCAGAAGCCCGCCTGCCTCGACAAAAGCCAGAACGGAAGGGTCTTCATCGCGCGCCGCATCCACCATGACGAGACCGGAAGGGTCATCTTCCAGCACGCTCTCCAGCGGTCCGCGTACAATCTCGGCATAGGGCGCGAGCGCCTGTTGCGCGTAGTGGAGATCGGACAGAAGCGGCTGGCGGTTATCGCCGCCTTCGGGCTCGATCAGGGCAATGCGCGGGCGCTGCCAGCTATCGTCGAGAAGCTGTACCGCGCCTGCCGAACTCACGCCTTCAAGGCGCAGGGAGGCGAGGCGGTTGCGCAGATCGAGCGGCAGGCGCGCGCTCGCCTCCACCTCGCTCTGGCCTGCTTCAAAGCGGGCGAGCGCCCGGGCGATGACCTGCCCGTCCTGCCCCACCGCCAACACGGTCACGTCCTGCGCTTCGGTGGTGCCCGCGCGCACGATGCGGGCGGTGAACCCGTCCGCTGCAGCTCTGGCGGGACGCAAGGCGAGCGTGGTGTCGGCACTGGCGGGCAGGCTGATTGTCAGGCGTCCGCGCTCTGAGAGGAGGCGCGCCAGCGCGCTATCGCCTTCGCCAGCGAGCCCATCGCTCAGCCAGCCGGTTTCAAA
>CAZCEG010000047.1:0-645 GCA_964497275.1 uncultured Oceanicaulis sp. | reverse complement strand
CAAAGCGCGAGGGCGTGCTGGTTCCGGCAAGGGCGGTGCGCATCCGTTCTGCAAGGTCTGCGCGGTCAGGCGTCCAGCCCTGCGGGCGCAAACCGTCCAGCCGGGCAAGCGTTTGGCTGGCGGTCTCGAACACGATCTCGCTATCCGTCGCGGTGAGGGCGAGCGCCGTGCGGCGGCCATCTGCGCTTGCGCTTTCCAGCCAGGCGCGCGCCTGCGCAATCGTGCGTGGCCAGCCTTGCGCGCCCTGCCAGCCATCATCGATGACCACCAACAGCGGTAGATCAGTGCGCGCCGCATCGTCAGGCCGCCAGACAGGCTGGGCGGCAGCGATAACGACGATGGCCGCCATGGCCAGACGCAGTGCGATCAGCCACCACGGCGCGCTCTGGGGTGTCTGAGGTGTCTGGGCGAGGCGTTGCAAAAGGCGCAAGGGCGCAAAGACCACATGGCGCGGGGCAGGCGGCGTGGCGCGCAATAGCAGCCACAAAAGCGGCAGCGCGATCAGCGCAATGAGCGCCCATGGAGCGGCAAACCCTATCGGTCCAAGCGCGATCACCGGGCAAGCTCCATGGCTCTGGGGGCCAGCGCCTGATGCAAGGCCATCACCGCCGGGCCTGTGGGCCTGTCCGTGCGGTGGGTGAGAAG
>CAZCEG010000046.1:2384-10933 GCA_964497275.1 uncultured Oceanicaulis sp. | reverse complement strand
GCCTTGAGCATGTTCCGGGCAGGGAATGTGCCAATTCGGTCACCGGCGCGTTAACGCCCTTAGTTCATTTAAAGGATCAGTGAAGAAAATAGCGCGCTGCCGGGCAGTGCCCAGAACGTGCCCGCGGCGATGGCGACGCCGTAGGGCACTGGCGCGCCATGGGCCAGCGGGCCGGATGCAATCCAGGCCGGGCTTACCGGCAGGCCAGGCGCATAGCGGCGCAGCATGAGCAGCCCCAGCGCCAGCACGCCGCCACTGATCACGGCCAGCAGCACGAATGTCAGAGCCGAGGGCCAGCCAAACCACAGTGCCAGCGCAGCCAGAAGCTTGGCGTCGCCTCCGCCAAGCCAGCCGGGCGCCCACAGCGCCATTGTCAGCACGAGCGCGCCGAAGCCTGTCGCAAGGGCAAGCCCTGCCGCCGTCCACCCCATGCCCGAGACGGGCGCATAGACGCACCACAGGCCGATCAGGGCCGCCGGTATCCAGTTGGAGATGGTGTAGCGGCGCACGTCTTCCATCGCCGCCAGCAGCGTCAGCATCAGGGCTGCGCACACGCATGCAAATGCAATCATCGCCATGTCTGATCTCCGTCCGGCATCAGACGCAAGAAAAGCAGAGCAGGCTTAATTTTGGGTGGACGCGGCCGTCAGCACGGGCGAGAAAACCTGCATTCCGGCCATTGGCTGCAACGCTCCCAAACGGACTCCATGCACCTTTCCTCACTCGACAATATGCGCCGTTGCATTGACTGGTACCTGCCAGAGGGCCGCTTGCGGGTTGCTGATCTGGGCTCGGCTAACGTGAACGGCTCGTACCGCGATCTGCTCCCAGCCGAGGTAGATTATACAGGCTTCGATCTCGAAGCGGGGCCCGGTGTAGATGTTGTCCTTCAGGATCCTTACCATCTGCCGTTGGAGGATCGATCGATTGATCTCGTATTGTCCGGCCAGATGCTTGAGCACTGCGGTCAGTTCTGGCGGGTGTTCAACGAGATAGAGCGCGTTCTCACGCCGGGCGGGCTGGCCTTCATTATCGCCCCGTCAGCCGGACCGGTGCATCGCTATCCAGTGGACTGCTACCGGTTCTATCCCGATTCATACGCGGCCATTGCCGAGTGGGCGGGCCTTCGTCTTGTCCACACGTGGACAGCTGAAGAAGGTCCGTGGAGAGACATGGTGGGCGTGTTCCAGAAGGGCGGCCAGCTAAACGCCGTCACGGCCCCGCCAGAGCGCTATCCGGCCCTGAATGCGAATATTACACCGGCAGATACGCCGTTTGAGACGACAGCCGGCGAACGCCCCTACCTGCATGTTCTAAAAGACATCCACACCATCCTGAAGCCGAGGCATTATCTGGAAATCGGTGTACGCAAGGGAAAGAGCCTGGCTCTGAGCTCAGCCAGGTCGATAGCAATTGACCCGGAGCCGGCACACGAGAACTTTGCCGACAATGTAGATTTCTATCGCTGCACCAGCGACGATTTTTTCTTTTTCCACCAAGACCGGCTGGAGGGCGTGAAGTTCGATCTCGCTTTCATTGACGGCATGCACCTTGCCGAAAACGTATTTCGGGACTTCATCTATACCGAGCGCTGCATGCAACGCAGCGGCGCAATAATCGTCGATGACGTGCTGCCCAATCATGCCGAGCAGGCTACGCGTGAGCGCCGCACCCGCGTATGGACCGGGGACGTCTGGCGGTTTGCCGCGATGCTGGAGGAACAGCGCCCGGACCTGACCTTAACCTGGCTGGATACAGCCCCGTCCGGCCTGTTGCTGATCACCAACCTGTCCCCCGGGAACAAGCACTTGATGAACCGCTATAACCCGATCGCGCGCCGGCTGGCCGACACCCGGGAGGCTTCGGTGCCGAAAGCCGTTCTACAGCGCGAGCGAGCGATCAGCCCGTCTTTTGACAATCTGCAAAAAATTCTCCGCGCATGACAGCATCGCCACCGGACATCAGCCTGATCATCTGCGCCTACAATATGGCGCGAGAGCTGCCGCGCACCCTGTTCACCCTGTCACCAGCCTATCAGCGCGGGATCGAAAATCTCACCATCGAGACCATCGTGCTGGATAACGGGTCGGCCGAGCCTGTGGACGAGGCGGCTGTGCGCGCGATCATTCCCGATGCGCGTGTCATCCGGGTGGACGATGCGCTGCCCTCACCTGCCAGCGCCATCAACGCTGCCGTCGCTGGCTCACGCGGGCAGGTTATCGGGCTCTGGATTGATGGCGCGCGCATGGCTACGCCGGGCCTTTTGGCCTTGGCTCATGAGGCATGGAGGCAGGATGCGCGCAGCCCCGTCTCGACGCTCGCCTTCCATCTTGGGCCTGATGTCCAGATGCGCTCGGTGCAGGAAGGATACGACGCGGCGGCAGAGGATGCGCTGCTGGACAGCGTTCCCTGGCGGGAGGACGGTTACTGCCTGTTCGACATATCGGTGCTGGCGGGCTCGTCGAAGCGAGGCTGGTTTGGTCATCTGTCGGAGACGAACGGTTTGTTCATTGACCGCGGGCTTTGGGACCGGCTTGGCGGCCTGGATACCCGGTTCACTTCACCCGGCGGCGGCTATGTGAATCTGGATTTCTGGCGGCGGGCGGTAGAAGCGTGCGATACCAGCCCATGGATGATCCTCGGCGAGGGCACGTTTCATCAGGTTCACGGCGGCGCGGCCACCAACAGTCCGCAGGCAGCGCGCACAGCCATGCGCGGCGAATATGAAGCCCTTAACGGCGCCGGCTTCAACATGCCCGCCTACAAGCCGCGTTTTGTCGGATCGCTGGATGAGCGCAGCCATGCGGCAGGGACGCCACGCGCCCACGACACGGCGCGCAAGGTGCACGCTCTTGGAAGCCGACGGTTCAGGGTAGACCTGCCGATACGTGCACTCTCCCGGATTCAGAAAGGTACGCTCAAGACACGCTATAAGGGGTTGCGGCTGGCCAAGAACCCGTTCGACCTCGTCCTCTATGCGAAACTGGTGGAGGAAATGCGCCCCGGCGCCATTATCGAGGTGGGGACGTCGCAAGGTGGCAGCGCGGTCTGGTTCCGCGATCTGTGTGACCGGCTGGGGCTTGGCGACACCCGGATCATCAGTATCGATATTGAGCCACCGGCACTGAGTGTAGAGGGCATAAGCTTTTTTCAAGGTGACGCCGACGCACCGGAAGAGACCTTCCCCTCGTCAGTCATCGAAGCCGCGCCCAGGCCCTGGCTGGTGAGCGAGGACAGCGCCCACACCTTTCAGGCGACCCGCGCGGTGCTGGACTATTTCCACCACCGCCTGCAGGCCGGAGACCGTTTGATCGTTGAGGACGGTGTGGTCGCGGACCTCGCGGAGCCTGCCTATCGCAAGTTTGGCGACGGCCCCAATGCCGCGCTGGCTGCCTTCATGAAGGAGCATGGCGAGCACTATGGCGTCGATGCCGCGTTATGCGACTTCTTTGGGCCCAACGTGACATGGGCGCCAAATGGCTGGCTAAAGCGCGTCTGATCAGCCGCGCCCGCGGCCCCGGCCATTGCCGTTGCCATTGCCGTTGCCGTTATTGCCGGGGCTGGTCTGTGAGCCGGAACCGCTATCCCCGCCGGTGCCGGACGGCGGTGCTTCAGGTGCGGGGGTGGAGCCGCCGCCTGCATCCCCGCCACCTGTCGGGGGCGCGCTGGCATCGCCACGCTCCACCGTCGGGCTGCGGCGCGGGCGCATGTAAACGGTCTCGGCAAAGTTGAAGCGTCCAAACCCGGCATCGGCGAAAGGCGTCTCGTAGGGATAGCGGGTTTCGACCACGACCACCCCGGCTTCAGGCAGCAGTACACCGGCAGGAATGGGCGGCAGGTCACCCGCAGAGCGCGCGGGCATCCCGTTGCCTTCACTCCACAGGAACTCGACCGTTCCGGCGGCATCGGCGCGCAGCGAGGTCACGCGCATCTCCAGCCGGTCCGACGCATAGGGGAGGACCAGAGCGCGGCCAGCGGCGAAGATGTCAGCCAGCGTGCCGGCGTCCACCGCGTCGTTCTGGGCGACAAGATCGGCAATCGCATTGGTGGCCCCGGTGACCTTGCGATCAGCTGACAGGGCGAGCGTGGTTTGGACCGTGCCGACATAGGCAAGGATGAGAAGCGGCGCGATCAGCGCAAACTCCACCGCCGATACTCCGCGCCGGTCAGCGCAAAAACGTCTGGAAAAGCGCGGCATACCCATCACAGGTCGTCTCCGAAAGGCTCGTTGCGAAATGCGATGGCAGAGGTCAGCAGACGCCGGTTGCCGCTCATATTGGCAAGGCCGAGACCGAAGCCCGGAGATACGAGCTGCCACTCATAGAAAGCGCGTACCATGACGATGTCGCCCGCATTTCCGGGTGAGAAGCCGAGCCCGTCAGCGTCGATTTCGCCGTCATCACCTAGCGGCATGCCGGGGGTGGAGCCAAAGCTAGCAAGCGTGCGTACATCGATGCGCAGCTCGTCGCAGTTCATGATGCCGGCTGTCCGCCCGCACATGCTGTTGCGGAAGGTCTCCGCGGAGCCGCCTGCAACCTGCAGCTGGCCGGTGCGGATCTCCCGCGCGGACTGGGCAAGGGCATGGTCGAGCATGGTGCTGGCAAAGAAGACCAAGGCGGTCTCCATGATCGCAGCCATAAGGGCAAGGAAGGGGAGCGCGACAATCGCGAACTCGACCGCCGTCGCACCCTTGCGGTCGCGCCGGAGGCGGTCCGCCAATTGCCGGAAATAGTGATGGCTTCGCAGCACCAAGATCACCCCTGTCATCCCTGATCAGGGCACAGAGTCTCACAACGCGCTTAAGGCCGCGTGAAAAAGCTTGGTTTTCAGACGGTTAATTTCCGGCTTCGCCAGCCGAGACGCGGTTGGCCTGCTGGCTCGACACGGCATCAAACCAGCCGGAGCTGTCGCCGATTACGGGAACGGCCTGACACTCCGGCGCGCAGACATAGCTCATGCGCTCGGTATTGCGGAACACCTGCACCTGACCGCGTTGGGAGGCGGTGACGGCGAGGTCTGATGTGTAGAGCACCCGGCCATTGGCATCGAGTGCGATTAGGTTGGTGCGGCCATAGACGCGGCCGGTCACGAAGATGGTGCGCGCATCATAGAGCATGACGTCAGCGATATGCGGATTGCCCACCACGATGGCGGCTGCGTCGCCCGGAAGCCGGATCAGGGCGGCATGATCGGCGGGCACCTGGAACGGTCGCGCATCAGCGATCCCCGCGCTGGCGAGGGCAGCAAGGCTGGCAAGCAGGACTGCAAAACGCTTCATGGCCGTCTCTTGGGGTATGGATGGAACCTCATCCCAAGCATCGGCGCGGCGGGTGAAGGAAGTCTAAACGTCCTCGGCAGCGTCCATCAGGCGGAAAAGGCGCTCGCAGGCCAGCAGATCACGCTTGCGATTGGCCGCCGCCAGCGCAGCCTCGGCATCCTCGCCCCAGCGCTCGGCCTGATAGGTCTCGTCAAGGCGCGAGAGGGCAAAGGCCTCCTCCCCTGTCAGCTCGCCTTCGAGCAGCGCCAGACCCAGCACCGCAGAACCGAGGATCGGCACCGCACTCGCCAGTCCCGTCAGCCGCCAGTTGTCGAGCGCCAGCGCGCGGGCCTTGATGGTGGCGAGCGAGCTTTGCGGCTGCTCCAGCGCCAGACTGGTAACGGCCTTCTTCAAGGGCGCATCAATGGCGGTTGCCGCCCAGTCCAGCCAGGTGTCCCAGCCTTCGGCCTGACGGGCGGCCAGCTCTGTATCATCGCTGCGATGACATAAAAGGTCGGTCTCGGCGTATTTGGCGACTTCAGCTGCCGCCGCATCGCGCGCCGCCTCGATACTGTCGAGCACGACATGGGCCAGCCGGGTCAGCGGCATGGTGAAGGGGTCGATATGGGTGGTCTGGGCTTCCCATTCGGCAGCCATCGCCTCTGCCAGCGCTTCCACGGGAGCGCCGAGCACATTGCCGCCGGGCGTCTTCACCGCTCGGCCGTCAAGAAACACGCCCCAGCCCTCGCCAGCGCGCGCCGCAGCCACTTCCGCATAGAAACGCTTGGGCAGAGGGCGGTTTTCCGCCTTCGCCTTGGACATGCTCATAGGCTTACCCTTCCCTCACCGGGCGCGAATCTGTCGAGCGCCTGATTGAGGCTGTCATAGCTGTCATGGATTTCATGGGCACCGCCTGATGCAATTTCATCTGCAGTGTGAAAGCCCCAGCTTACGCCAAGCGCACGCGTGCCCGCCGAGCGCGCCATGGCCATGTCAAAGCTGGTATCGCCGATCACCACCGTCTCTTCGGGGCGCGCGCCGGTCTCTGCCATCGCGTCCAGCACCATGCGCGGATGCGGCTTGCCGACCCCGTGATCCACTGTCTGCAGGGTCTGGAAATAGCGGTGCAGGCCGTGATGGCCGAATACGATATCAAGGCCCCGGCGCGCCTTGCCTGTCGCCACGCCGAGGAGCCAGCCTTCGTCGGCGAGGCGCTCCACCGTCTCGCGCGCACCGGCATAGAGCGGCTCTTCAAAGCCGGGCTCGAGGCGCTGCTCGACAAAGGCTTCCTTGTAATAGGCACACAGCCGCATGAGCCGATCCTGCGTGTAGTCTTCAGGGGCAAGCCGGGCGATGGCCTCGGTCAGCTCCAGACCCACGATCGTGCGCACCCGGTCATAGGCAATCGAGCCGAGTCCTGCGCGCGTAAAGGCACGGTCCATCGCCCGGTGGATGACCTTGCGGCTGTCGATGAGCGTGCCATCGACATCGAACACGGCAAGCTTCAGATCGGTCATGACAGCAATGCCTCGACAGGCCTTACGTCCATGTCCGCATCAAAGCCCAGCGCCTCGAACGTCGCCTCCATGTGCTTGGGCATCGGCGCTTCGAGCACCAGCGGTTTTCTGCCCTCACGCGGGATGGACAGCTTCCTCGCATGCAGGTGCAACTTCTGAGAGACGCCGCCGAGTGGGGGAATATCGCACATGTATTTGCCGTCGCCGTGAATGGCGTGGCCGCTGGCGGCCAGATGCACGCGCAGCTGGTGGGTGCGGCCCGTCTCCGGGCGCAATATCACCCAGCTTGCCCGGCGTCCGGCCTCGTCAGCGGTCGCATAGCGGGTCAGCGCGTATTGCGCGCCCTCCTCGCCATGGCGGGCCGCGACCATCAGCTCGCGATCGCCTTGCGTGGAGGTGGTCTTCTTCATGTAGCCGGTGATCTCGCCATGACGCGGGATCAGCACGCCAAGGGCAATCGCCCAATAGGTCTTTTCAAGGTCACGGCCCTTGAAGAGGGCAGCGAGGCGCGCAGCGCTGGCCGCGCTTTTGGCGACCACCATCACGCCGGATGTATCCTTGTCGAGCCGGTGAACGAGGCGCGGGCGCCGGTCACCTGTCCCGAAGGCATCGAGCAGCCCGTCAAGATGACGCGTCACCTTGGAGCCGCCCTGCACGGGCAGGCCCGGCGGCTTGTTCAGCGCGATCAGCTCATCGTCCTCATAGAGCACCATGGCGCGCGCGAATGCCTTGTCCTCAGCCGAGATGACAGGCGCTGGCGGCTTCTCGCTCGGCGCAGGCAAAGGCGGCACGCGCACCTGCTGGCCGGCCTCAAGGCGCTGATTGCCCTTCACCCTGCCGCCATCGACGCGCACCTGCCCGGTGCGCAAGAGCTTTTCCAGCATGCCATGGGTGACATGGGGGAAGTGGCGCTTGAACCAGCGGTCGAGGCGGATATCGGCCTCATCGGGCGCAACTGTGCGGGTTTCAACCTTGCTCATGCCATCAATGTCCGCACCAGTATCAGTCCCGCCATCACCGCGAGCACCGACAACACCACCGAGCCCCCTGCATAGGCGAATGCCAGCAGGAATTCACGCCGCTCGATCATCAGCACGACATCAAGGGCAAAGGCGCTCATCGTCGTGAACGCACCCAGAAAGCCGACGCCCAGCGCAAAGCGGATTTCTGTGGCATCGGGGCGTCCGGCCAGAGCGACCCAGCCGACCAGCACACCAATGGCAAACGAGCCGAGGACGTTTACGGCCAGGATGCCCCACGGGAATTCCGGGCCTATCCAGCGCAAGGACGCCTGATTGACGCCGTGACGTGCCAGCGCGCCCAGCGCCCCGCCCGCCGCTATGAGAAAAAGATGGTTCATCGCGCGAAGGGTTAGGCCCGCGAACCGCTCATGGCAAGGGAGGCGGTCTGTCATCGCGATCCTGATCCAGCCAGCCCCGCACGCGTTGAAGCAGTGGCAGGGCCGAGGTGAACAGATCCGCGCCAAGCGCCTCATGCAGGCGCGCAAGCTCCGGGTGAAGCCGGGCGATGCATTGCTCGCGCATCGCAGCGCCTTCAGGTGTCAGATAGACCCGCTTCGACCGGCCATCATCCGGATCAGGCTCGATGCGCACCAGAGAACGCGCCTCGAGGCGCTGAAGCGTATTGGTCATCGCGCCCTTGGTGACCTGAAACGCTTTTGCCAGCCGGACCGGCGTCCAGCCATCGCCCATGCGAACCATGTGGTTGAGCACGAAGAAGTGCGCCAGCTGCATGCCATCAGGAAGCACCCGCAG
>CAZCEG010000046.1:0-2374 GCA_964497275.1 uncultured Oceanicaulis sp. | reverse complement strand
AATGCCAACCTCATTCATCACCGCAAAGACAGTGGCGAGGGCGGCTTCGTCCGTATCAGGTCCGGGCGGTGCTATGATCGATAATCCTTGTCTCTAACGGCCAGCGCGGCGTCGGCGACACACGCGGGCCATATCCGGCCCTGCCGAGCATCTGAACCGTCCCGCCCTCGGGCGCGATCTGATCATGGGCTTCCCGGTATAGCGCGGCCATCTCGGGAAACTCCTGCAGGGCTTGGCTTAGCGGATGTAGCCCGATTCCAAGGCCTGTTGCCGCCAGGTTTAGCCGCACCCAGTCGCGCCCCGCATCCAGCTGGTCGGCGCGCGTGTTGGTCACCGAGACCAGCGCCACATGGCCCATCGCACTACGGATGATCGGCTCGAAGATCGAAAAGCCCTGCGCGTAGGCGGGGTGCTGCGGATTGGCGAGCGTTTCACGCGTGACGAAGCCGGCCCGGTTCAGCACCTCCATCATCGCGCCCGGCATTTCGATGCCATCGGGATTGGCCTCGATCTCGGCCCGGCCAAAGCGCATCAGCTCTATGCTCTCCTGATAGGTCTGCGGCGTCTCGATCTCCCTGACCCATGCCCGCCAGGTGAGATCGCGCAAGGCCTCAACCTGTTCCGGCTCCGACACCAGCCTGACGCCAAGGCGCGGATCGCACGCTTGTGTGATGGCAAGCAGCGCGCCGGCAGTCACCGGGCGGGCGGTGTCAAACACCTCCTTGTTGGAGCGGCGCGCCGCGGCATTGGCAAAGAGCGGGTCTGCAACGGCTCCCGCCTCGAAGCGGACATGGGCGATGGGCCGCGCATCCAGCCTCGGTTGCGGCTCGCCCTCCGGGAAGGGGGTGATGCGGGCATGATAGCCCTGCTCGGCAGCCGCCATGCGCAGGAGCTCCAGCATGCAGCCAAAACCGATCACGATCTGCCGATCATAGGGATCGGTATGCGGCAGTAGCCGGCCGGAATCGCAATGCACGATGATGGTGTCATCGCCCATCAGCTCGAACAGCCAAGGCTGGCGATTGTGCGGATTGGGCGCAAGGATTGCCCAGGCCAGCGCATCAAGACGCGGCTCGCCAAACCCGCCCGCCATTGCATCACGCCACGGTGCCTGCGCACCAAGGGGCTCGCGTGTGGCGACGAATGCCGCCCCGCCTGCCCCGACCGCCGCCAGTGCAGCCGCGGAACCACCAATCAGCCGTAATACCTGTCTGCGCGATGTCATAGCCCACCTATTAGTTTAGCGTTGAACCTTTTTAGTTCAACGTTAAACGAATAGCAAGCCTGAATCGGCAAAGCCCGGCGTCAGGCGTCTTTGTGACGGATGATGAAGAATGTCATGAGGGCCATGGCAGCCACCACGAGCGCGCTGGCAAGCCCCAGGATCGGGCCGACCTGGTCTTCAGGCATCATCGCGCCGTAGAGGATGTAGAGGCCGATCACCATGATGATGGTGCCGATATGGTGCAGGCCGAACTGGATCAGCGCCAGCAGCCCCTGTTTCAGCCCCCAGAGCCGATAGAAGACCGCATAGAGCGCCGACACCACAAAGCCGACAAGCATTGCATGAGCATGCGTGACGTGCTGTGTGTGATCACCTGATTCGGCTATGACCATGCCGAGCGCCATGCCCGCCAGTGCGTAGAAAAGGCCAATAACGATATGGAGCTTTTCGACTTTCATTTCCCTGTCCTCCCCATGAAATGAAAAGTGGCAGATTCATTACAGGAAATGACCTGGGATCAAGCTTTTTCGCCGCCGCAACAGTGCTGACGCACCACTAGCCCCGCCTTTTGTCCCTCAGCGCACGCCAGCGCTCCAGCCGTTCAAGGATGGGGTCTTCGCGTCCCTCACCCTTTGGCTGGTAGAGGCGCGGCCGGTCGGCCATCTCGTCCGGGAAATAGTCCTGACCCGACACGCCGCCCGGCGCATCGTGGTCATACTCATAGCCCTTGCCATAGCCCTGCGCCTCCATGAGGCGCGTAGGCGCGTTGAGGATGTGCGCGGGTGGCATGAGAGAGCCCGTCTCCCTCGCGAGCCTCTGCGCCCCCTTGAAGGCCGTGTAAACGGCATTTGATTTCGGGGCGCACGCCAGATGGACAACGGCCTGCGCCAGAGCAAGCTCGCCTTCCGGGCTGCCGAGGAAATCATACGTATCCTTGGCGGCAAGGGCTGCATGGATGGCGGTCGGATCGGCAAGGCCGATATCCTCATTGGCCATGCGCACCAGACGCCGCGCGAGGAAGAGCGGGTCTTCCCCCGCCGCCAGCATGCGCGCCAGCCGGTAGAGCGCGGCATCGGGGTCTGACCCCCGTACCGATTTGTGCAAGGCGGAAATCAGATTGTAGAATTCCTCGCCGCCTTTGTCGTAGGC
>CAZCEG010000045.1:3104-10978 GCA_964497275.1 uncultured Oceanicaulis sp. | reverse complement strand
TCGTCATGGCGCTGGCGCAGGAAGTGTCCGTCATGCGCATGCGCCTCGATACCGTGGAGCGCCTGCTGGAGGAAAAAGGCACCCTCACCCGCGCCGATATCGAGGCCTTCGCGCCCGATAAGGCGCAAGCCGCCGAGCGCGGCGCGTGGAACCAGGAGTTCATCGCCCGCATACTGCGCATCGTGCAGCAGGAAAACGAGGCGATCGAAGCTGGCGCGGAGATGAGCTCTGAGGACGCCGGCAAGGCGCTCGGGCTGAGCTAGGCGTCCAGCCCTTCACGGATTGCCTTGCGGGCAGCGGCTGCCAGCAAGCCGGAGCGCGTAAAGCCGTGCTCGCTCGCATAGCGGTCAATCTCGCGCAGCGTGTCGTCCGGCAGGGTGATGTTGACACGCACCGTCTTCGGTTCGGCTTTCAGCGCGACCAGCACCGCAACGCCATCACGGTTCTGCTTATCAGCCATGATGTCGGTCAGGCTGGAGGGTTCGGGGATCGCCTCGCCATCTTCCAGCATGCCCTCGACGTGACAGGCCAGCGCCTCCTCGGCCATGGCCCGCGCCTCATCCAGCGTTGACCCTGCCGTGATACAGCCGGGAAAGTCCGGGAAGGACACGCCGAAATCACTATCGGCGTCCTTGTGGATCAGAGCGATATATTCAGCCACGGGGCTATTTCCTGAGCTTCATGCCTGCCTGCTGCTCGATGGAGCGCAGGGTGCCGATGGGCACGTCCTTTTTGGATGCGGCACGGTAACGCGTCCCGGTTTCGAGGGATGCTTGAACTGGAGGTGCGAGCCTTTGCTCACCACCAGCTCCCACCCTTCGCGCTTCAGGGCCGCGATGATCGACCGGCTATCCATGTGCATTTATACGCACTCGCCATGAATGTCAATAAATACACACTAGCATCACTCCCCCAGCACGAACAGGCTCTGCTCCATGGGTGCGTTAAGGGTGTAGGACGTCCAGATGGTCTCATTGGCCTTCACGCCATTATAGAACAAGCGCACCCGGCCGGGCTGGACCCATGAATCTCCGGGGTTGGAGTAGAAGTCGGAATAGATGCGCTCATGCCAGCCGCGCGCCGTCTGGAAGCCCACGCGCAGGATCGCGTAGTCATCGTGCGCGATTGAAAACAGCGCCTCTCCGCCCACCGCATCGGTGACGCGGATGACATAGACCTCACGGCCATCAACATAATCATCTGGCAGCCGGTGCAGGCTGTATTCGGGATCGAGCGCAAAACGGATCGCGCCAAAGCCGAAATTATTGGCCCATTCCGCGCTCGCTTCGGCCCCCGGCACGAGGCCGTTCTGGTTGTAGGTATTCACCCCGTCAAAGGCGAGCTGGAACACGATCTCGCCATCCCTGAACGCGTCAATGCGCACCCGCCCGTCGGCAATATGGGCGTCGTCCTTGCCTTCGGGATAGACGCGCCACATCCGGTAGGGCTCGTAGATCACCGGCTCATGCCCGCCGCCGGGGAAGAACACGCCATGCCCCTCCATCAGCAGGGTCTGCGGGGACACCCATTGCGCCCCTCCAGCGGCCTCATGGGCGCGCGCTATGATGTCGCGGGCGGTGATGCCCTCCTCGGCCATTACCGGCGCTGTAAGGGCCATACACAAGGCAAGAGCGGCGATACGCATGGATGGACCTTTCTGGCGCGTGCATCCCCCGGCTGAGCGAAAGGGCTGGCGCACCGGATCAAATGATATAACCTTTTCCATAGTGCACTCTCAAAGTGCTCTCTGACAATCACCTCATGAACCGGGGGACAGGGGACATGAAATGTCTGCGTTCGGCGACGCTGACCGTCGCCAATCTGGATGCCAGCGAAGCGCTTTACCGCGATGTTCTGGACTATCGCACCATCGCCAGCGGACCGCTGCCGGCTGATCTGGCGGCGAGCTGGGGCGCGCCAAAGTCCGCAGGCGCGCGCCATCTGGTGATGCAGCCTTCTTCGGGAGCGGAGATTTATCTGCGCCTTGTCGAGCAGGCCCCGCACCCCGACTTCCTTCCCTTGCGCAGCTATGGCTGGGCGGCCATCGAGATCTGTGTGCAGGACGTGCTGGCCGCGCATGAGCGGGTGAAGGGCACACCGTTTGAGGTCATCGGCCCGCCGCGCGAGATCGAAGGCCTTCCGGCCATCTATCCCATGCAGGTGAAGGGCCCCGATGGCGAAATCGTCTACCTGACCCAGATCCGTGATAACCTGCCCGCCTATGATCTGCCGCGCGCGCAGAGCCCCATTGATTGCCTCTTTATCCTCGTCATGGCCTGCAGCGACATGCACGCCTCGCTGGACTGGTTCGAAAAGAACGTCGGCTTCCCGACGGGGCGCGTGATGGACATTGAATATCACATGCTCGCCAACGCGTTCGGCACGCCGACAAACGAGCTGCACACCATCTCCACCGCCATTCATGAGCGCGACGTGTTCCTGGAACTGGACCAGTATCCGAAGAACGCGACCGTGCGCCCGAAGCATCCCGGCATGCTGGCGCCCGGCTGCGCGCTTGGCAGCTTCATCCACCCGGATTTCGACAGCGTGTGCGGTGAGTGGGTGAGCGCGCCCGTCATCCGCACCGGCGCGCCCTATACCGGCAAGCGGGCAGGCACGCTGAAAGCCCCTGACGGCACGCTGGTCGAGATCATTGAGCTTTAGCGCATGATGCAGCAGGGCGTCCTCAAAGCCGCTATTGATCGCCGCCCGGTGGCCAGCGATATCGCCATCATCGAGACGGCGCGCCCTGACTGCCCCGATGGCGGCGTGCTGGTGAAGCTCGGCGCGATCTCGCTCGACCCTTATGTCGGCACGCGCCTGCGCGGCAAGCATATGGGCGAGCCAGCGCCTGTGCCGATGCGCGATGCCATACCGGCCCACGGCGTCGGCCAGATCGTAGAAAGCCGGGCAAGCGGCCTGAAGGAAGGCGACTGGGTTCACACGGGCGAAGCAGGCTGGCGGGACTATGCCGCCCTGCCCGCCAGCGCGGCACGCAAAATCGACATGAAGGGCCTCGACCCGGCCGACCATATCGGCCCCCTGGGTATGCCCGGCCTTACCGCCTGGGCGGCCATGGCAAAACGCGCTGAGGTCAAGCACGGCGAAAGCGTCCTTGTCGATGCCGCCGCAGGCGCGGTCGGCGGCACGGCAGGCCAGATCGCGCGGGCGCTCGGCGCGTCGCGCGTCACCGGTATTGCGGGCGGGCCGGAAAAGTGCGCGATCGTGACCGGCAGCTATCGCTTTGATACCTGCATTGATTACCGCGCGGAAGGCTGGCGAGACGCGCTCGCCGCCGCCCTGCCGGACGGGGTCGACGTGCATCTGGAAAACGTCAGCGTGGACCTTCTCACCCTCGCCCTCACCCATATGCGCCCTTATGGCCGCGCGGTCCTGTGCGGGCTGGCAGACCAGTACCATGCCGATGCACCCCCGCCGGGCATTCCTGCCGGGCTCATCATCGGCAAGCGGGCAAGCCTGATGGGGCTCGTCGTCTATGATTTCTATGACCGCTGGGCGGAATTTACCGAATTTGCCGAGCCTCTGGTCCGCTCCGGCGATCTGAAAATCGCGCAAGACAGCGTGACCGGCTGGGCGGACGCCCCTGCCCTGTTCGAGCGCATGCTGGCGGGGCAGCATATCGGAAAAGCGATGGTGCGGCTGTGAGCGCGCCCGACCATGTCTGGGGCCAGCGCGGCGCAGTGCGGGTCAATGGCCGCCCGGTGCATTACCGGCGGACGGGCCGGAGCGGCGCGCCGGTTGTAATCCTGCTGCATGGCTCTCCCGAAAGCGCGAGCGCGCTGCACGCCATCGCCGCGCGTCTGGCCGACCGGTTCGACGTGATCGGCATCGACACGCCCGGCAATGGCCTCAGCGCGCCCTTGCGCCACCCCGACCCCGAACACCCCGATTACGCGCATCTCGACCACCCCGCGCCGGAACGCGCCGACTATGCCCGCCACCTCCTCGCCTTCATGGACGCGTTTGGCATCGCGCGCGCTGGCCTTTACGGTTTTCACACCGGCGCGGGCACGGCGATGGTGGCAGCAACGCTTGCCCCGGAGCGCATCAGCGCGCTGGCACTAGACGGCTATGCGGTCTGGACCGAGGCCGAGCGCGCCGATCTGGTCAGCCGGTATTGCATCGTCTACCCGCCGGTCTGGGATGGCTCGCATCTGGCGCAGACCTGGGCGCGGCTGGAAGAGCAGACGATCTTCTTTCCGTGGAACACGCCGCGCCTTGATGCGCGCATGTTCCTGCCCCCCACGCCCATCGACATACGCCTGCGCCGCCTGCGCGACTGGCTGACCGCGTGGGACACCTATCCTGCGCCGTATTTGGCTGCCTTCAGGGCCGTGGGGCAGGACGGGCCTGACAGGGTGGCAGTGCCCACCCTGATCGGCGCGATGGGCCGCGATCCGCTAAGCGCTCATCTGGATCGGCTGACCGATGTGTCGCCGCACGTGCGCCTTGTGAACTGGGGTGATGACCGCGCGCGGGCGCTTGAGGAGATGACAGCCCACCTCGCCGCGCATCCGGGAGAGGCGGCCACCCGCCCTGACCCGTCCGACGCCGCCCTGCTGGCAAGCCTTGCGAGCCCGGAGCCGCGCGAAGGCTGGCAGAGCGATGATCATGGCGGCTTCCTCCTGCAGCTCTGGCATGAGCTGCGCCGCGAGGTGATCACACACGCCCGGACGCAAGACGAACTTGATGCCGGCCTCGACCCGTTGGCCCTGCAGGCGCGGATAACGGCGATCATTCAGGGACGGACGGGAATTTAGGGGCGGAACCGTTCTTCGTTGTGCCATCGCAGTGCCTCGACATCAGGATGTTTCAACCGGTCGTCTGGAGCGAAAATCTTCTGCCCGTGTAATGCGTAATAGTGCTTGCCGTTCTCGAACTCTTCCCGAATTCGGCGGCTAACCTCGAACGAAAGGTCTGGGGTCACCGTGACGTAACCAGCATCAAAAAGGCTGTGAATGTCGCGCCGTAGAAGCAGACCGTTGCGTACATCGTGTGTGCCACCGTCTCCGTAGGGTCGAATATGGGCAGCCTCTAGGGCTGGCAACGTACGTTCCTTTGTAATGGCGCATCGGCGCTGATAGTTGTCGGTCACTACAACTCGGAACGCGCCCTGCCCCAAGCGTGGGCGAATGAGCTGTGGTTCTCCGAAGCGCGCTTGCGTCTCAGCGACACCGAATGGTGTTGTCCCGGAGAGTCTATCGTGCGCGAACTCCCAAAGAGCTGCGCCCTCTTCATCAGATGTCGTGTAGGTCTTGAACGCTACAACGTGTTTGGAAAGGCTAGCAGGCGGATCGATCCAGTCACGCTCTTCCAGAAAAAATGGCTGGGTGAGAATCCTGCACCCAATCTCGAAGTTCGTCCTGTCACCGCTATCTGCTCGACGGTAACGGGCGATCCTATCGCGCATCTCACCAGCAGAATTTGCGCCGTTGGCGCGTCCAAATGCTTCCCAAGCCAAGGTCCATGGCAACATCGTTGAATAAGCAAATACACCGCCACCGACGATTTTGTTGTAGGGCGCATGAAGTTTGAACAAGAACAGCTCACCGGGTTCTAGGGCACGAAAATCCCTTGCCGACGGCGCCCAGAAATTGACCTCGGTAATCTCTGGCGAGGCCCGAAGCAATTCGAACCAATCATAGTCCGTTATGGCAACGATGAGCTTTAGTGTCATCGTAAGAGTGTACTAGCGCACGAAATACAGCGCAATCTGCGGGAAGGCCGCGATTATCCAGAGCGCGACCAGCATCAGCCCGATAAAGGGCAGCACGGCCTTGGTGACCGTCCAGAAGCTCTCGCGGAAGGCGGCCATCGCCACGATCAGGTTGAGGCCCAGAGGCGGGGTCAGATAGCCGATCCCCAGATTGACGATCATCATGATGCCGAAATGGACAGGGTGGATGCCTTGCGCGTCGGCCAGCGGCTGCAGCAAGGGCGCGAGCACCAGCGTTGCCGAGCCGACATCGATGACCATGCCGACGACCAGCAACAAGGCATTGGCGGCAATAAGGAATTCCACCGGCGAGGAGATCACGTCAGCCAGCTCTGCCACCAGCGCCTGCGGCACGCCTTCGGCGGTCAGGAACACGTTGAGGGCAAAGGCAAAGGCGAGGATGGGATAGAGGCTGCCCAAGAGCTTCGCCGAATCCACCGCCACGTCTTTCAGCTGCACGAAGCTGAGATCGCGGTGGATGAACACCTCCACGATCACCGCCAGCGCCACGGCAACGGCCGCCGCCTCGGTGACGGTGAACCAGCCTGTATAGATACCGCCGAGGATCACGAACGGCACAGGCAGCGCAAAGCCTGCGCGGCCAAAGGCGCGCACGATATGCATGGGCCGCCAGCCACCCTCGCGGTTCTTCCGGTTCAGCACGACGGCATAGACCGAGAAGATGGCGATCAGCACCAGAGCCGGGCCGATACCGGCCAGGAAAAGCTGCGAGATCGAGACCTGCGTGATGTAGCCGTAAAGGATGAGCGGGATGGAGGGCGGGATGATGATGCCGAGCACCCCGCCAGCGCACAGCGCGCCGATGGAGAAGGTCTTGGAATACCCGCACTCGATCAGGGCGCGGTACATGATCCCCCCGACGGCCAGCAGCGTGACCGCAGCCGAGCCGGAAATCGCGGCAAAGCCTGCACAGGACAGGACAGCCGCCAGAGCGAGCCCGCCGGGGATGGGCCGGGTCAGCTCACGCATGAAGGCGATGATGCGCTCGGCTATCGCGCCCGCTGACATCACCGCGCCTGCAAGTACGAAAAGCGGGATCGCCAGAAGCACATCCTGATTGACGGCGAACCACACGTCATAGAGCGCGTATTCGGGCCGGCCGTCATTCCAGACGGCATAGACAAAGAGCGCGGCAACACCCAGGAGCACCAGAACCGGCTGGCGCAGGAAGGCGAGCACCACGATGGCGCCGATAAGGATCCAGATTTCCATCAGCGCGCCTCCCCTGCCTGCGGGGCTGCCGCGTCTTTTGCCTCATCCACGGGCGGGCCATCGCCGCCCACGCGCTCTACGGGTTTCAGGGCCGGATTGGCGAAATAGATGAGGAAGCGGGCCGCATTGCTGGCAAAGGCCAGGAGCAGGATGACCTGCAACGCCCAGACCGGCGCGCGCAGGATCGGTGTGCGATCACCCAGCGTGAAGGATTCCGCCACGATCCAGACCGCAAACCCGGTCAGGATCAGGAAGAAGATGCAGGTCACGAGGCTCGCAAACCGTTCGACGAAACCGCGTAAAGGTTTGGGGATCATGGCATCGAACACGGTGGGGCGCAGGTGCGCGCCGTGATCGGTGGCAACGCCAATGCCGAACATGGCAAGCGCAATCATGCCGAAGACGGCAATCTCCACCGCGCCAACGAGCCCTGTCTGGAACAGGCGGCGGGAGATAACGTCCGCCAGCAAGGCGAGCGTCATGATGGCAAAGGCAAACACTGCCGCCCAGCGCTCCGCCGCGGCGATGAACTTCAAGATACCGCTCATGCCGCACCGCCGGTCTGGAGTGCCGCGAAGGCGGCCTTGCCCGCAAGAATGGCCTCATAGACCTCGCGTGAGCGCCCGCCCGCATCGGCGATGATCTGATCCACCACATTCTCCGTCACGCGCTTCCACGCCGCGCGCTGGGCGTCATTCGCGCACCACGCTGCCATCAGGCCCGCGCATCACGCCGGCGCGCATCGCGCCTTCCAGCATCCCCGTCATGACCCGCACCCCTGCTCGCGCATCGGCAGACGAGCCCCAGGCCGTGTCTATCGTTTCGCGCTGGGAGGCTGTCGCGCGGCTGTACCAGTCCCGGTTCAGCACGATGGCGCCGGTATCAAAGGAGTGGCGCGTCAAGG